>CAZLIG010000063.1:1430-10923 GCA_964559415.1 uncultured Rhodospirillaceae bacterium | reverse complement strand
TGTGCGGCGCTTTAGGAACTTTTGCGATGTTGGCGCTTGGCAGACGTGGAGGGGCGTTCTTTTTCTTGCAGGCTTTTTCGCAGGGCATCCATGAAGTCGACGACTTTTTCGGGTTTTTTCCTTTCGGGGAATACGGGTTTGCGGTGTTCTTTTCTCGCTTCGATAAGTTCCAGCAAGGCGCTTCGGTAGTGGTCTTGGTATTTGGAAAGATCGAGGGGTTGGGTGTTTTGCTCGATCAGTTGGCTTGCCATCGAGAGGTAGTCGCTTTTTATTTTTGGCGGCGGGATTTGGTAGATCTCGGGGACGTCTTGCAATTCGTCAACGTAGCGAAGCGTTTCCAGAAGCATCCCGTGATGGAAGGCTGAGACGGCGCAAAGCTGTTCTCTTCCGTAGAGCGCGATTTGTCCAATTCCGGCTTTTCCCGTCGCGCGAAGGGCGGCGACTATGACGTTATAAATTTCGGCCGAGGTCTTGGTGTCGGGGAGAAGGAAATAGGGTTTTTCGAAATGCGCCAGAGGGATTGAGGAAAGGTCTACGAACTCGTTTAGCTCAAGCGTATCGCCGGAGGGGAGTTTTAGCTCTCGTAGTTCGTCTTTTTCGAAAAGCACATACTCGTCCTTTTCGATCTCATAGCCTTTGACGATTGCCTCGTCTTCGACCGGTCTTCCTTCGGCGGTGACGTTCTTGTGGTGAATGCGCTCTCCGGTGTTGCGGTCGAGTTCACGTAATGCGATTTGGCTGCTACGCCGCGTCGCGGTGTAGAGGTGAACGGGCAAGGTGATCAGCGCAATGCGGATTTGTCCGCGCCAATAGGGATGCTGGGGCATTTCGAAGCTCCCGGTTTTGTGAACGCGGATAGCTTCCGCCGCCCGAGGGCGGCCGGAAGTTTCCTTTGCTTAGGGGCGGGCTTTACCTCGTTGCCTTGCTTACCGTCAGATTGTTCTCGACGGAGCGCACGCCTTCGACCTGCTTGGCGAGGCGGGCCGCTTCGGTTTTTTGTGCTTCGGTATCGACGGTTCCGGTCAGCTTAACGACACCTTGTTCCGTTTCTACCGAGATGCCTGTGCCTTTCAGCTTCGAGCTGGCCATGACTGCGGCTTTTACTTTGGCGGTGACGGCTGCATCGTCAACGTATTGACCTGCGCCGGTCCCTGTATCGGGAGTCGCGCCTTGGCTTGTGCCCGGGCCTTTATACGCATCCGACCCTGGAGCGACGGTGCCATCGGAGTCCCCTGTCCCTCGGCTTGTTTGGGCTAACGCGGCAGGGGCTGTACCCAACAGCAAAGCTAAAACCGGAAATACCACCCACTTCCTCACTGAAGAGTGCTTGAACATGATGGCCTCCTTGTTGGAAGGGAAAGAGCAAAGTATGGGGATGGACTATGGCGTTTATATGGACCGCCGGGAGGCGGAGAGAGACATAAGGTTATAAAGGCAGGAAGTATTTTTTTAACTGCGTGGATATAAGAAATCCGTATGTGAGTCCCATCCGCGCTTAAAAAGAAGGCAAAGGCATCGGGTGTTGGGCCAATTGGGGACCCTGCGGGGGACGAGGCGGTTCTGTTAGCCTGTAATCTCCAAAACCTTAAACAGGCTTCCCATCTGATCGTCATGTACAAGCCTTTTAAGGCCGGAATCGACATCAGCGGCCTGTTGAAACGTCGCCCGCTTTTTCAATGCATCGGCGCGGATTTCGATCCCGCAGTTGGTTAAAAACTCGCCCTGCCCAACAATCGCGGAGGTCTTCGCCCCGTTAGCCCGCGCAATGCCTGCCAGCGCGGAAAAATCAATGTGAGCGGTGAGATCAATCTCGCCGGGCCTCTCAAGGATATTCGTCGAAACGTGGTTCGAAAGCGCCTGCACGGTAGGCGACCCCGAAGGAGCGACATATCCGTAATCGATCAGCAGCATCTTTCCCTTGCGCGCCACAAGCGTTCTGGCGATATCGCGCATCATCACCTGCGCGGCGGGAGAGAACTCGAACACGGTTCCCGGCGGCGCTTCGCGAATGCTTTGAGGAACAAGAAGAGTCTCGGCATCGGTCAAAGGCCTGAGCGCCAATCCAAACGCAGCTTCCTCGACCGTCACCATCCTTTCGGCCCAACCGCGAAACGTCTTTTCGAACAAGCGGACGGGGAGGGCGTCGAAAAATTCGTTGGCAACGATTACAAGCGGCCAAGGAACGACCTGTGTCACGTCGTCGATATACGTCACATCGCGAAGAAGCTCCTGTTGCCGTTTCCGCAGAAGCTCATTGGTCTCCACCAGAAATAGTTTCTTTGCTTCAGGAAACCCGCCAACATTGGCGGTCGAGCGCAGAACATCTTGCATCATCGTCCCATGTCCCGGCCCTAGCTCGACAAGTGCGAATGGAGCGGGACGCCCAAGACACCGCCAAGCTTCCGCACACCAAACGCCGATCATTTCGCCGAACAACTGGCTGACTTCTGGCGCTGTAATAAAATCGCCTGTTCGCCCTATCGGCTCCTGCGTTCTGTAATACCCATGCTCCGGATGCTGAAGCGCCAGCTCCATATAGGCCGCAATCGAGATTGCGCCTTGCTTGGAGATAACCTCACGGATGATCTTTTCGAGCGTATTCATGGTTGATTGCCCACACGATAACGGTGACCCCCGCCAAGATCATGGGCAGGGAAAGGAGTTGCCCCATCGTTGCCCCGGCAAAAAGAAAACCGAGCTGCTCGTCCGGCTCCCGGAAGAACTCGATGATGAAGCGCATAATCCCGTAGAGCGTCAGGAAGGTACCTGACAGAAACCCGATATGCCGCCGTATCTTCTCGCTGCGAGAAAGCAACAGCATGATGGCAAGCAGCACAACCCCTTCGGCAAACGCCTCATACAATTGGCTCGGATGGCGCGGCGTAATCCCTCCTTGCGGAAATACAACGCCCCACGGAACATCGGTCGCGCGCCCGTACAGTTCTCCGTTGATGAAGTTGGCGATTCTTCCAAGCCCCAAGCCCATCGGGACAATGCAAGCTATCAAATCGGTGAAGGCCAAGAACGGTATCTTGTTGGCTCTCGTATAAAGAATGGCGGCTATGATGACACCCGCCATTCCTCCGTGGAAGGACATGCCTCCGTGCCAGATTTTGAAGATCTCAAGCGGAGTGGCGGCGTATTCTGCAAGATTGTAAAATAGAACGTATCCAAGCCGCCCTCCGCCGATCACGCCAATGACGGCCCATGTCAGAAACTCATCGAAATGCTGGGGCTTAAGAACGCCGTTGGGATCGCGCTTCGCCATCGCCATGCACCACTGCCATCCCGCAACGAGTCCGGCGAGATACGCAAGCGCATACCATCGTACAACGATAGGTCCGACAGAAAAGGCGATGGGGTCGATCTGGGGAAATTGCATCTGAACTTGAGTGGTTGTTTGAGCGCGCCTGAACTTGTCACGTTTCGTGAACGATTCCAAGTCTGGGATGAATCAAATTTCCATATGATACCGAGAAGCGGAAAACTGAGTCATTTTTGAATCGGTCAAGTAACAAAACGCCGGTAAATATTGGTTTTGGAAATTTACCTTCCGTTAAAACATCTTTGTTTCGCCGCAGCGCAAGAGACTCCATTTTGTGTAATGAAGGCGTGGAATTACGAGTCATTTGAATCAATTAGGCGGGGTGTGGGAAGAATCGTTTCGTTTCCGTGCCCTGTGACTCAAAAAACACGACAGTTTTCCGTGTGGCAACAACGTGTCGCAAGACTCTTGCGGCGCGACTCCGAAGTTTGTTACCCCTTTTGACCTCACCAGCGGAGTTCTTTCATGTCGTTCCAAACCGCCATCGATCAGCCTGCGCTTGCCAATCCTCTCGATATCCTCGAGGAGATCGTTTCCGCCAACGAATGGTTATTCGACAGAACGAATGACGACGAGTTGATCGTCGAGTTATCGGGCCGTTGGTGTCATTACCGTATGTTCTTCGTGTGGCAAAAAGAGATCGGCGCATTACAGTTCTCGTGTCAGTTCGACATGAAAGTTCCCGAGCAGAAGCGCAACGATGTGCATGACCTGCTTGCGATGCTGAATGACAGAATGTGGCTTGGCCACTTCAATCTCGATATGCACCAGAATATGCCGCTGTTCCGTTATACGGTGCTCACGCGCGGCGGACGTTCTCCGGGCATCGAAAGCCTTGAAGACCTCGTGGAAATCGCCCTGACAGAGTGCGAACGGTTCTATCCGGCGTTCCAGCTCGTCATCTGGGGCGGCAAGCGCCCAAGCGAAGCGATGGCTTCATCCATGATCGATGTGGCAGGCTGCGCCTAGTACCCTACATCCCAAAGGAAACGGCCCGAAGAGGGGGAGTCTTCGGGCCGCCGGGGGAATCTAAAATCAGCTTGCCTATGCCGGGGCGGGCGTAGGGAAGGACGTTGTCTTTCTCGAAGCATTGGGCTTCTGAGGTTGGTTGGGCATCTGAATCTGTGCGTCTATACGAACAACAGGGGCTGGCTTATTGATGCTAGCCTCAGGCTCGTTTGCTGCCTCAAGAGCACCGAGAGAATATTCGCCACCTTCCAGAACCTTATTGCTGGTTCCCGGCACTGCTCTAATGCCTTCATTGAACGCTCTGCATTGAGTTTCAAGCATCGAGTGGCTTAGTTTCATGCGTTCTAATTCGGCGCTTCTTTTTGCCGCGCCCCGGCGCGAATTGCGTAACACGGCAAGGTCGTCTTCAGGCTTCCGCTGCTGCATGATTTTCCTCCAGTGTATCGAGAATTGCGTTCATCCGCTTGATGTGAATAGGTGCCGACGCTTCGTCGTACACCACGGCATTGCGGTCCACTTCGCAGAAATAGGCGTCACAAATTTCGCGCCACTCTCTGATCTTTGGTTCGACGATTTTACGTGCTTCGGGGGAACATTCGTCGAGGCCAGCTTCCATCTTTCTGATTTGTTCGTAGAGATGGATCTTCAATTCGGCGTCTACGTTGCGCTCGGTCTTCAGGTCTTCCCAGTCCTTCATGATCTTGTAGACGGTATCTTTGACAACCGGCCATTCGTCTCCGCCACCCATTTCCTGTTCGGCAACAAGGAGCGCATTTCTTACGAGGAAAACCATCCGTTCTTCGCACATTGCCTGAGGTGTCATTCGTTTCTCCATGGTGCAAATCGTATCACAAAAACCTGAAACTAAATCGCGAAAAGTGCTTGTGTTCCAACGACTAAATAGCATTTTTATGTTTAAGTTTGACTTAAAATTCGATCACATTTTAGGCGAAGCGAGAATCAATAGGATGCAGAATTAAGAGAAAATTACTTTCGTTTGTTCGGGGGCGATTTTATTAAGAGTTTGTTTGCCATACTGAAGAAATTCTCAATAATCTTCACCGCCGAAGCAGCGTGTCGCGTTTCGTCGAGCTAGTCTTGAACCTGCCATTTGTTCCGAAACCATGTCATCTGCCGCTTTGCATAATTGCGCGTCATCTGCTGAGCCTTTGCAATGGCCTCGTTGAGCGTTATTTCTCCCTTGAGGTATGAAGCAAGCTCTCGCACCCCCAAAACCTTCATCGAGGGTAGGGACGGGGGAAGGTTACGCACCATAAGGTTTTTAACTTCGTCAGAGGCTCCGCGATCCATCATCTGGAGGAATCTCTTGTCGCAGGAGGCATAGAGCTGCTCTCTCGGCGGAAGCAGGAGATGCCTCTCTGTCTCATACTCTGCCGACAGCCCCGGGCTGCTCTTGTGCCATTCGCCAAGGGGCTTGTCCGTATGCGCGACTACCTCATAAGCGCGAATAAGCCGTTGCCTGTCATTCCGGGCAATACGCCCCGCGCTTTCGGGGTCCCGCCGTGAGAGTTCTTTTCTAAAAGCTTCTTCTCCCACCTCGTCATAGAGCGTGATTGTAGCCGTGCGAACGCTCTCCGGTATCTCAGGGATATCGGCAAGCCCTCCGAGCAGGGCCTCGAAGTAGAGTCCTGTTCCTCCGACCAGAATGGGCGTGCGGCCTTCCGCCCTCGTCTTGGCGATGGCTGAGCGCGCCTGCACGAGCCACTTCCCTGCCGACGACGGTTCCGCCGCATCGGTGACTTCGTAAAGAAAATGTGGCACTTCAGCCTTGTCTTGGGGCGAAGGCTGGGCCGTCAAGATCGGAAGCCCGGCATAGACTTGCATCGCATCTGCATTGATAATGTTGCCGTTTCTTTCGCGAGCCAGCCGTTGGGCAAACGCCGACTTTCCCGATGCCGTCGGGCCGCCTATAAGGATGATTGACGCTTGCAACATGGGTTTCCACAGGCTATCGAACCAGCTATAGTAGTACCCTCTAAAATGAGAGGAAAACAATGGGATTAAGTCTCACACACATCTTTTTGCTGCTGGTTGTCGTGCTGATCGTTTTCGGCGCGGGGAAGCTGCCTCAGGTAATGGGCGATCTCGGCAAAGGAATGCGCAATTTTAAAGCCGGGCTTAATGGCGACCATCCGCCGCAACAGACGAGCGACGACAAGTTGCCGCCGCCGAGCGCGTAAGGCTTTCCATGCTGGATCTGTCCTGGACCGAAATCATGGTCGTGGGGGCGGTGGCTCTTGTCGCCGTCGGGCCTGAAGATTTGCCCAAGGTCATGTATACGGTTGGGCAGTGGGCGCGGAAGGCGCGCCGGTTCGGGCATGATCTGCATAGCACGTTCGAACAGGTTTCCTACGAAGCCGAGATTGCGGAAAAGCTGAAACAAAAAGAACAAAGCCCGCCAAATGACCCTGCCTGACATTTCTGATCCAACGAGTCAGACGCTTCTGGGGCACCTGATCGAACTGCGGCGGAGGCTCATCTATTCCCTGCTTGCCATTATGGGCGGGTTCGTTGTCTCCTATTTTTTCGCCTCGGACATTTATGAGTTCCTGGTTCGGCCTTTGGCCATAGCCTCGGGCGACGATCATCGCCGCCTGATCTATACGGGGTTGACTGAAGCCTTTATTACATATCTTGAGTTGTCGTTTTGGACAGGGTGCTTCATCTCGTTCCCGGTCGTCGCCTCGCAGATATGGATGTTCGTTGCCCCCGGCCTTTACAAGTATGAGCGCCGAGCTTTTCTCCCATTTCTGATAGCGACTCCCGTCTTCTTCCTGATGGGCGCGGCGATGGCGTATTACTTCGTGTTTCCTATGGCGTGGAAGTTCTTCCTGAGCTTCGAGATTCCGGCAGCAGTAGGCGGCTTGCCGATTCAACTGGAAGCACGCGTTAGCGAGTACCTGTCGCTCTCGATGTCGGTGATTTTCGCGTTCGGATTTGCCTTCGAACTGCCTGTATTACTTGTGCTTTTGGCAAGGGTAGGGGTGCTCTCAGCCACAAAATTGTCCTCTTTCAGGCGGTATGCTATCGTTCTCATCTTCCTTGTGGCGGCGGTTCTGACGCCGCCCGATCTTATCAGCATGATCAG
Source organism: uncultured Rhodospirillaceae bacterium (assembly GCA_964559415.1). Taxonomy (GTDB): domain Bacteria; phylum Pseudomonadota; class Alphaproteobacteria; order UBA9219; family UBA9219; genus CAIXLI01. The sequence continues at coordinate 3,520 of CAZLIG010000063.1, read as the reverse complement.
CCTTGCGCTGCCGATGATGCTGCTCTACGAACTTTCAATTTTCGGCGCACGATGGGTTGAGAAAAAGAAATAGGGGACGTTTATGCACGATATTCGTTTTGTTCGGGAACAGCCGGAAGCTTTTGATGAAGGATTAAAACGCCGTGGCTTGCCGCCGATGTCGGCGGAAATAGTGAAGATGGATTCCGAGCGCCGCGCCGCGCAGACGGAAATGCAGGAACTTCAGGCCAAGCGCAACGAAGCTTCGAAGCAGATCGGCGAACTGAAGCGCAAGGGCGGCGACGCCGAGGCGCTTATGAAGGAAGTCGCGGCGATGAAGGATCGTCTTGCATTCCTCGAAAATCTCGATAAAGCCAACGCTGCCCGTCTTCAGACCGTATTGTCATCTCTTCCGAACATCCTCCTTCCCGAAGTCCCTCCGGGCAAGGACGATAGCGACGCTGTCGAAATCCGCCGCTGCGGCACTGTCCCCAGTATCGCTTCGCCCAAGGAGCATTTTGAGCTTGGCGAAAAGCTCGGGATGATGGACTTCGAGCGCGCCGCCAAGCTCTCCGGCGCGAGGTTTACAATTATTCAGGGCCAGCTTGCCTTGCTGGAACGCGCTCTCGGCAATTTCATGCTGGATTTGCATACGCAAGAGTTCGGCTATCTCGAAGTCTCTCCGCCGCTGCTCGTGAAGGACGAGATCATGTTCGGCGTTGGGCAATTGCCCAAGTTCGCCGACGATATGTTCTTCGTCGGGCGCACGAAATCCCGGGAGGATATGCTGCGCGAAGCTCTGTCGTATGCCGAGGAAGCCGATGTCGAGAAATTCAAGAAAGGCGAGCTGAGCCTTGCCGATGTCGTGGCGAGCGCCATGCACCGTGCTCCGGTGAAGGAAGACCTTTGGCTCGTCACAACGGCTGAAGTTCCCCTGACCAATCTCGTGAACAACGAAATCGTCGAGAAGGAAAAGCTTCCGCTGCGCTTTACGGCCAGGACACCCTGCTTCCGGTCCGAAGCCGGTTCCGCCGGAAAAGATACGCGTGGAATGCTTCGCCAGCATCAGTTCTACAAGGTCGAACTCGTTAGTATTACGGCTCCGGACCAGTCGGCAGCCGAGCATGAGCGCATGGTCAATTGTGCCGAGACGGTTTTGAAGCGCCTCGAACTTCCGTTCCGCACGGTGGTTCTGGCGACGGGCGATACCGGCTTTAGCTCCCGCAAGACTTACGATCTTGAAGTGTGGCTGCCCGGCCAAAATCGCTTCCGCGAGATTTCAAGTTGCTCCGTATGCGGCGATTTCCAGGCCCGGCGCATGAATGCGCGCTGCCGTGGAGCCGGAGAAAAGCAAACCGAGTTTGTGCACACGCTCAACGGCTCCGGCATCGCGATTGGTCGTTGCCTGATCGCCATTATGGAAAACTACCAGCAGCCCGACGGAACGATTGCCGTTCCGGCTGTGCTGCGTAAGTATATGAACGAATTGGAGCGCATCGGATGACCTTCGGCGGATGGGCGAACCTCAGAGCGGTATTCTCAAGCGGAGGAGCTGCATTGGTTTTAGTCGTGGCACTTTCGGCGTGCACCATGTCGCGGCCTCCGGCTCCGCGCTTGCCGAGCCGCGCAGGCATCCAGATCGGCGAAACGGTCACTGTTAGGCCGGGCGAAAATATCTATGCGATCGCCCGCGACCATAACGTGGCGATGCGCGAGATCATCGTTCTCAACGATCTTAATCCTCCCTTCGACGTCAGGCCGGGGCAGAGAATCGTTCTTCCCGCAGGAGGTTCAAGCTTTACCGGTGATTTGGCCCCGCCGTCTGCCGCACCGATGGAGTACGTCGAAAAATCCAATCTGGCCCCGATCATGCCTCCGGCCGTGTCGTCTCAAGCGATTGACCCGCCAACTTTCTCGGCAACGCCAAGTCCGACGCCCTTTGGTGCGCCTAGTCCGGCCCCTGTGCCACAAACAACAGTGACCGGAACCTTGGGAGGTCAATCGAGCGTAGTTTCCGAGCCAGTTCCCCAGAGGCAGGCGATGGCGGAAGCCCCTGCACCCGCTATTTCTCCGCCAGTCGCTCCAACTTCCGCTGCGCTAAGATGGCCGGT
>CAZLIG010000063.1:0-1420 GCA_964559415.1 uncultured Rhodospirillaceae bacterium | reverse complement strand
GCAGGGGCCGATCCTGTCCGGTTTCGGGCCAAAAGGTTCGGGCATGAACAATGACGGCGTCAATATCGGTGCTCCAAAAGGCGCGTCCGTCGTTGCCGCTGCAGCCGGAACGGTCGTTTACGCCGGAAACGACATGAAGGGCTTCGGAAACCTCGTTCTCATCAAGCATCCGGGGGAGACGGTAACGGCCTATGCCCACTTGGACCGCCTGCTGGTGAAGCGGGATATGGTTGTTGCGCAAGGGGATACAATCGGAACGGTAGGCAGAACCGGCAACGTTGCGTCCCCGCAGTTGCATTTTGAGGTCAGGCAGGACGGAAAACCTGTAGACCCCTCTCAGGTCATTAAGAACTAGCTTGCCCTTTGCAAACTCCGTTCGCGCTTGCTAATTTGGATCGCGAAGGGAATGTGTATGTCGATTTTCAAAAAAATTCATGGCGTTATCTCCGGGGCTGTCAACGAGGCGGTGAAGGCCGGTTCGCTCACCCTCAGCTCGGGCCTGCCCGAATTCGTGGTTGAGCCGCCGCGCGAAGCGTCGCACGGGGACCTCGCGACGAACGTCGCGATGATGCTTGCCAAATCTGCCGGAAAGTCTCCCCGCGCCATAGCGGAGATTCTGAAGCCCAATCTGGAAGAAAGCCAATTCATCTCCGCCGTCTCGGTCGCTGGCCCCGGCTTTATCAACCTCCGTCTTCATGCGCAGATTTGGCAGCATGAAATCGCGGGAATCCTTCGCGAAGGAACCAATTACGGCGATAGCGACATCGGTCAGGGCAAAAAGGTCAATGTCGAGTATGTATCCGCCAACCCGACAGGCCCCATGCACGTGGGACACGGACGCGGCGCTGTGGTCGGGGATGTTTTGGCGACATTGCTTGCCAAAGCCGGATATCAGGTCGCGAGGGAATATTACATTAACGATGCAGGCGCTCAGGTCGATGTTCTCGCCCGTTCCATTTTCTTGCGCTACCGCGAAGGCCTTGGCGAAGACATCGGCGTCATTCCCGAAGGTCTCTATCCCGGAGATTATCTCGTTCCCGTCGGCACCTTGCTCGCTGAACGCGATGGCAAAAAATGGCTCGACAAACCCGACGCCGAATGGCTTCCCGAGTTTCGTCAAACCGGCATCGACGCCATGATGCAGATGATCCGCGAGGACCTCCGCCTTATGAACGTCAAGCACGAAGTCTTTTCGTCCGAACGCAAGCTTGTCGAAAGCGGCGGCGTCGAGGCGGCTCTCGAATTTTTGAAGAGCAGGGACCTTGTCTACGAAGGGATACTCGAACCTCCGAAAGGCAAAACGCCCGACGATTGGGAGCCACGCCCTCAAACGCTGTTTCGTTCCACGCAGTTCGGCGACGATGTGGATCGTCCGCTGAAGAAGTCCGATGGCTCTTGGACGTACTTTGCCTCCGACATC
>CAZLIG010000062.1:0-10933 GCA_964559415.1 uncultured Rhodospirillaceae bacterium | reverse complement strand
CAAAGTTAGAACAGATTCAACCTCTCCGTGGACCGAAAAATGGGGGGCAGGTCACGTCTTATCGTCCACTGCTGAAGCATCTTCTTTCACAACACCTCCTACTCTTTCTTCAACGTGATCGGCCCCCGCAACCATATCATAGGCATTTAAATGACGAATCAGTGGAAACTACTAATATCATTCTACCGAGTCCTTTGCTCCTCCGCCGTACCGAAGAAGGTGCGCAACAAAAGGCTGATGACCGCAGACGGAAATATCTACGATGTCAATACAGGAGAACTCTTGGAAACCGTACCCTTGTTTCACGGAGGAAAGCAAAACAGTCCTTTTACAGGATGCGGGAATCTTGTCGGTAGAAAGCGGATCATATTTGTGATGGATGCATCTGGGGAGAAAATCCGCATCGAAGACTTTCGAAAGCTTTATAACATTGAACACAAACCAAAAACTAACAAAACCATCCGCTCTGAAAAAGTATAGTAAGGATACTAGCACGCCCAACCCAAACGACAAATCATCCAACTTCCTGTTCCGCACACCCAAAGACCAGTCGCAGCAACCGCCTCACCTCACCGCTCCATCACCGCAAACACCCCCCAACCAAGATACTCCCGCGCATACCTAGCATACCGCTCCGCCGCCGAGTCCAGTTCCGCCCGAACTTCTTTCGCAAACTCATCCCCTGGATTTGCCTCCAGCCACCGCCGCATCGTAAGCCACTTTGCCGCCTCATACCTATCCCAGCTATCCTGATCCGCCAGAACCATCTCCACAACGTCGTAGCCAAGCTTGCCAAAAGACGCGAGAAGTTCCGGAAGCAAAAGAAAGTCTGAGATGGAACCGGCCTGGCATCCCTTGGCCACCTCTTCCGTCTGCGGCAATTTCACCCAGTACGGCTCACCGATGAGCATAATCCCTCCCGCGCGAAGACTCTTTGCCAGAAGCTCGATGGTTCCCGCGACTCCCCCGCCAATCCAAGTAGCGCCCACACAAGCAGCCACCCCCACCTTTTCGTCGGCAACATATCCCGCAGCGTCCCCGTGAATGAACTCGACCCGATCCGCAACCCCTAGCTCGTCCGCTCGGAGCTTCGCTTGTTCGGTAAACAACGGACTCATATCGATCCCAGTGCCGCAAATCCCATAATCGCGCGCCCAAGTACACAGCATCTCGCCCGAACCGCTGCCAAGGTCAAGCACACGCGTCCCCGCCTCCAACCGCAACGCCGCACCAAGAGCAGTGAGCTTTTCCGGCGTAAACGGATTATGAATGCGATGAGCACTTTCGCTAATATTGAATATCCGTGGAATGTCCATCGCAGAACCCCCTCTCCATGCGCACCATTGCGCCGTAGTCCCGATGCTATCGGACAAACGATAAAAAATCAGTTGCGCCCGATGTTCTGTTTTCCGGCGGCTGCGCGGAAACAATTGCCTTAAAAAGCGCAGTGATATGCGCATTAGCTCCGGTCGTATTCGAAAATACTATCGAAGCGCTCATATGTTTATCGAAGCTGGCCGACACATCTATCCAATCCAAGGGACACTTACTTATCCTGCGAAAACGTGGTTGGGAGCATCAATAGGACATGAATCCCCGAACCGGAAAACTCCAGTTCGTTACATCGGTACACGCTTCATCCGCCGGAGCCTTACCTCTGCGGCTTCGGCGCCGCTCTCGCGCTGTTTCTTTTTTTGAACCAGTCGTCGTTCCTGCGACTCCCCGCGCCGGGCAGGAATCCTTCCTTTGCAAGCGGAGAGTCATCTATGGGCGCTGACACCCTCGTTTTCCCTGACTTCTGCACACTCGGTTTCTTTGCCGCCCCGCGCTTACCCTCTTTAGGCGTCGTATAAACCGTCGCTTGCTCAGACTGCTTACCCGAGAACATATCCGGATCAGGCCCGACGCAAATCTCCGCCTGAGCCTGAAATTTAGCATACTCATACAAAGCGTTTAGCCCCGACCCCATACTCGGAAAAACCTTCTTCTTGAACTCCACAAAATCGGGATGCCGCGCCTCAAAAGTCCCCGCAGCCATGCCGCTATGATGGTTAAAAAGCTTCAACGCTCTTTCCGCTATCTGTCGTTGAACTTCTGGATCGTCTGGATTCAGCGGTTTCCCCTGCTTCTGAATTTCACTCTCGGGGCGAATATTAAAGCTCATTTCAATCTCCATGAATTCCAATAATTTGTTGCAATACTCTTAAAAAAACTCTCTTGGATGGACGACATCCCTAAACGCACCACGGATTATAGCTTCGCGAGTAAAATTTTCTATTAATTGCATTCCCGACCAACCCAAAAACAAAGCTAACAAACCAGTAACCTTATTGAATCATTAGCACTCCACGCGCACCGCGCGAAACGCGCCTAACCCCTTGATTGTATTCAAGCTGGCCACGCACGCCCCTTAGCTGAACCAGCGACCTCAGCCAGTTTCCTGTGGTTTCACTCGGATCAAAAGGTGGATGGACTTCGTCCTGCGGAATGGCTCCATTTTAGGAATGGATGCCAGCGGGTGCCAACCCACATCTTGCAAGCCCGCAGCGAGCGCGGAACCGCTCAAGCCTCAAGCGATCTAAGTTTCTCTTTTTTTATCCGATTTTTTTGTCGCTTATAGTCGACAAGATCAGCCGCCAATATACCGGCAACACCGCCAATCAAGCACTCTCTCGGAAAGAACTCTTGGAGTTTTCCTCCCTCTTCAACCATACTGCCAAATACTCCGCCGCCAGTGGCCGCTACTACGCAACGGACAAACCGATCGCCTAGTCCATCATGGGGATCGACAAATAAGGCCACGGATTTTACGGCCACGGCCGCAAAGGCGCCTCCGCCGCCGCCAATGGCGCCAACAATTCCTTCGAAAACGGATCCCGTACTAGCGTAGCGCATCGCGCCGCCGACCGTTGCCCCGACAGCCGTACCAACAATGAATTCAGGGTTCACGTTTTTTATCAGATTTATGTGTCGCTTATAGTCAATGAGATCGGACGCCACGGTGCCTGCAAGACCGGCGAGAGCTAACCCAACCGGATGGAGCTGGCCGGCCAATAAACCCACTACTCCGCCCGTACTGAATCCCATACCGTAAGAGCAGACCCGATAAAAAAAGAAATCACCAAGGGTTGGTTCGCCCTCATCAAACTCTTCACAGAACAATTTCATGCGCGCGCCCACCGCAGCACCGACGCCGCCTCCGACTGCGCCAAAAAGGCCTTCCACTGAGGATCCTGTTTGAGCGTAGCGAATCGAGCCGCCGACTGCGGCACCGACAACCGCACCAACAATGACTCCAGCGTAATGCTTAAAGCTCTTTTTTATATTCTCTGTGGCACTCATAACAATAATCCTTACCTAATAAATGGATAATAATTAGATTTGAAACATAGACTTTATACGCCGGGCTGGAAATACCTGTTTTAGTTGCAGGATGCAACCAGATGACGGCCCGCCATAGTTATCTCAATCTAACATAGCCCCGCAAAAACTGCGTATGTCTATCAGACGACCGCGCTAAACGGCGGAACCGCCGCGAAATTACGCCAACGCCGCCGAATACCCCAAACCTGCGCCTAGGGCAAAACCTCCCCCAAAAACCTCCGCATGGTCTCCATATAGGCGTCCGCCTCTTCCAAATGAGCCATATGCGCACTGTTCTCAAAAACCCTCATCTGCGCACCGGGAACAAGGCTCTTAAAGCGCTCCACCGTCTCCGGCCTCGCCTCATCCCATCTCCCGCAAGTAAACAGTACCGGAACCTTGAGTTCCTTCAGCCGTCCCGTCTGATCGTAATCCTTCAGCACGCCGTTAATCACAAACTCGGTCGGCCCCCACATCGTACTGTAAACGGAATACGCCATCCCCCTCGCCGACTCCTGATAATCCGAATGCTGAAGCGTCGTCCGATAAACATGCCGCCCATAAAAAAACTCAGTCGCCCGAACCGCCTCCGCACAGTCCAACGTCCCAGCCCGTTCATGCTTTGCCAATATCTCCCGCTGCTCGCTCGGCAAATTCTCTCTATGGAAATTCATGTCGTTAATCCAAGCAGAGGCACTAAGAAACGGGCTCGCCAAAATCAGGCTCTTCAATCCCTTCGGTTCCCGAAGAGCATGTTCCAGCGCAAGCGTCGCCCCCCAACTCTGCCCAAGCAAATGATACTCGCGAATGCCAAGCTTCTTGAGGATCGCCGCCAACTCCTCCACAAACCTCTCGACGTTCCAAAGCGACAAATCATCGCTCCGACCTCCCGCACCCCAACTGGTCATAAAACAACACCGGCCTCGTATCCGAAAGCCTCAACAATGACCGCAGATAGTTATGAGGAAACCCCGGCCCCCCATGCAGAACTACCAGCGGCGCGTTCTGAGTGGACCCCGTCATCTCATACCAAACGTCGCCCCCTTCCAGATGTATCTTCCCCTGCTTGGAAACACGCTTCGGCTTCTTGAAGAACCACATATCGGCGTCACCCCATTAAATTGCCAACGGTCATAATGTCGCCTAAAATGTAACTATCAAGTTCCTAAATGACGAGGCCTCAAACGGCACCTATCGGCCATTTTGCGACATAAACGATCGACGCGCCCATCCCCTTCATGAATTATTGATTTTCTCCGTCTATATGGCATAGACGAGCGACCCCACATTAATACAACCGCGAGGCCCAAAGCATCGCCAACCACAAAAAACGGCTAAACATGATTTATATCGGCCTCCTCGCAGCGCTCCTATCGCTCCAAATTCCACGAGCCTACGCCCTCGAAGCCGCCCCTGCCCACACCCAGCAAATCGCGGCCCTTTCCGAACTCGACCAAGACGACAAAACCGAGCTTTCCGAGTTTTACGCCCTCCGCGCCAACCAGCGCCTCTGGGACCTCTCCAATCCCGCAGCGCAGAGCACAATCCAAAACCTGATCGCCACACTCGAAAACTGGATCGCCTATCACGGCCTGAACCGATCCGATTATCCCCTGCAGGAGCTAGCCGCTCTAGCCGCAAATCCACAGAGTGATGAGGCGAAACTCGAGCACCTCACCGTCTCCGGCCTGCTGCGCCTCGCCCACGATCTCCACGGCGATTACATCGACCTGGCCGCGCTCTACACCGGCTGGACGTTCCACCGCGCCGAAAAGGATTTTGTCGCCCCGCTCCACACAGCGTTGACCACAGGCCCAATCGAGTCCTTCTTCGAGCCTCTCGCCCCGCACCACGCCGCATACACTTCTCTTGCAAAAGCATTAAGCACCTACATCGAGATCGAAGAGAAAGGCGGATGGCCCACCATCGAACCCGGAGCCTCCCTCCGCAAAAACGACACCGGCAAAAGAGTAGCCCAACTCCGCGCCCGCCTTGTCGCCGAAGGTTACCCGGCCCACACCAGCGGCAACCCTCGGCTTTTTGACACCCCCTTAGCTCAAGCCCTGACGTCCTACCAACTGCGAAACGGCCTAGCCCCCGATGGCCGTGCCGGAGCAAAAACCGTGGAGGAACTCAACACCCCGGTAGCCGAGCGCCTCGAACAAATCCGCGCCAACATGGAACGCTGGCGGCAAATGCCCGACGGCTTCCCTCCCAGCCGCCACATAACAGTAAACATCCCGGCGTTCACCGTCTCCGTCCATGACGAAGGAGCTAAAGTATATACCGGCGCAGTCGTCGTCGGTCGCCAAGACAGGCCCACGCCCTTCATCAACAGCCAGATCGTCAACGCCGTCATTAATCCCAAATGGCACGTCCCCAAACGCATCGCGAGAGAGGACATTCTGCCGAAACTCCAAAACGATCCGCTGTACCTCGAACGCCAAGGCGTCGTCATCAAAGGCCGCGACCAAGACCCCTCAGGAACAACAATCGACTGGGACGCCGTATCCCCCGAAAACTTTACCTACGCCTTGGTCCAAGCCCCCGGCGAACTGAACAGCCTGGGCCGTCTTAAATTCAACTTCCCCAACCCGTTCGATGTGTATATGCACGGCACGCCGCATCAGGAGCACTTCAAAAAACCCAAGCGCGATTACAGCTCCGGCTGCGTCCGCATGGAGGAACCTCTGCGCGTCGGCGAACTTTTGCTCAAGCACAACAAAGACAACGGCGGCTGGAACGACCAACGCATCGCAACCGATATCGACTCCGGCAAAACCAGAATAATCGTCCTCGCCAAACCCATCCCTGTATTTTTCCAATACTGGACAGTCTTTGTCGACGACAGCCGACAGTTAAATTTTCGTAAGGACTTATATGGTTACGATCAACTCTTGGCTCGTTCCCAATACTGATCCATACGCACTTGTCACCGACCGCAACTCCAATTAGAGTCGCCCGTTACGGTTCTTAACAAGGACTTTTTAGGAAGATGGACTCGTCATTCGACGAAACACGGCGGAGTTTTCTCTGCATGGGGCTGGCAGCGTTAGCGTGCGGCATCTCCACGCCTGTGTTGGCGCGTGCGCCGCGCCCCGCCAAAGGCGTCCGCTTCCTGTCCTTCCGCAATCTCCATACCGATGAAAAACTCCGCGTCACCTATTGGAAAGACGGTAAATACGACCGCCGCGCATGGGGAAAAATTAACCATATTCTGCGCGACCATTACTCCGGCTCCACGCGGGTCATTAACCTGAACCTGCTGGACCTCCTGCACGACCTCCAAAGGAAGCTAGGCGCAGAAAACACCATCGAAATCATTTCCGGCTACCGCTCGCCCAAAACCAACCGCTACCTCATCGAAGCCAGCAATGGCGTTGCCAAACGCAGCTACCACATGAAAGGCATGGCGATTGACCTCCGTCTCGACGGCACTCCCTTGCCCAAACTGCAAAAAACCGCCCTAACCCTGCGGCGCGGCGGCGTAGGCTACTACCCCAAATCCGAATTCGTCCACCTAGACGTAGGCCCCCCCCGCCACTGGGGCTAACCCCCTAAAACACCCTCTCCGCCGCCCTTGCGGGGGAGAGGGGGCCCCATCGCTTGCGATGGGAGGGTGAGGTGGCAAGTTCCGCAATCCCACCCCCGCCATCCTGAAGCCCCGAAATACATTGAAAACCCCACCCCATCGTGCTCATTTGCGCATGTCAACCTAACACCCATAGTCCAAGAGGCCCCGTGAACACGCCCACACTCAAAGAGTTCATCTCCACATTTTGGGACAACCAAGTCCTCCCCACGCTGTGCGACTATATACGCATCCCAGCCATCTCCCCCTCCTACGATCCCGACTGGGCAAACAACGGCCACCTCGACTCTGCAGTGGCTCTCCTCGAAAGATGGGTAAAGACCAACCTGACTAACCTCCCCGGCGCAACGCTCGAAGTGCTGAAGCTGCCCGGAAGAACCCCCCTAATCTTCATAGACGTACCCGGCACGGCAAACGGAACCACCCTCATCTACGGCCACCTCGACAAGCAACCCGAATCCACCGGCTGGACCGAAGGATTCGGGCCGTGGACCCCCGTCGTCAAAAACGGCAAGCTCTACGGACGTGGTGCCGTCGACGACGGCTACGCCATCTTCAGCGCAATCACCTCTCTCCTCGCGCTTAAAGACCAAAACCTCCCTCACGCGCGATGCCTCATCCTAATCGAAGGAAGCGAAGAGTCCGGCTCCACCGACATCCCCTTTTACGTCGAACACCTGAAGGAACGCATCGGCGCCATCGACTTGATGATATGCCTCGACTCCGGCTGCTGCACCTACAATCACCTGTGGCTAACCACCAGCCTAAGAGGCATCGTTTCAGGAACCCTCAACATCAATGTCTTGAACTGCGGAATCCATTCGGGCCTCGCCAGCGGCATCGTACCTTCTTCTTTCCGCATTCTCCGAACTCTCCTTTCGCGCCTCGAAGATGAATCCACCGGACGCATCCTCCTCCAGCAAGCCTGCGCCGAAATCCCGTCCGACAAGCTCAAGCAACTGAAATCCACAAGTGCAATCCTCGGCGACAGCATCGCAGACTTCCCCTTTGCCGGAGGAACAAAGCCGATGGCCGAAACGCCGGATGAAATAATTCTAAACCAGGCGTGGCGCGCTCAACTGGCCGTCACGGGTTTCGACGGCTACCCCGCACCCGAGAACGCCGGAAACGTCTTACTCCCATCCACCTCCGCGCATCTCTCCATGCGCACGCCCCCCGAATGCAATGCTGAAGCGCTCGCGGAAACCGTCAAGAAAGTTCTCGAGAACGATCCCCCGTACAACGCCGTCGTGTCTTTTGATAATGCCGAAGGACAATCCGGCTGGAACGCCCCACCGTTCGCCGGATGGCTGGAGACCACACTGAATTCCGCATCTACCGAGCACTTCGGCAACGCCCCGGCTTTTCTGCATCAGGGCGCCTCAATCCCCTTCATCGGCTTCTTGGCCAAAAAATTCCCGAACACCCAATTCGTGGTCACAGGCGTGTCTGGGCCGGACTCAAACCCCCACGGCCCCGACGAATGCCTCGACATCCCCTCGGCGAAAAAGCTTACCGCCTGCGTCGCCGAAATTCTCTCGGCTCAGGCAAGCAAACGCTCATAATGGGGGCACACTCAGCTTGCAGCCGGAGCAAGCGCCCACAACAGAAAAAGAACCATCGGAATATGAAAAACAAGCTGTGTGAAGGTGTACCCGACAATCTCCCGAGCCTTTAACCCAAGAACCCCCAAAAGCGGCAACATCCAAAACGGATTCACCAGATTGGGCAAAGCTTCCGCCGCATTATAAACCTGCACCGCCCACCCAAGATGCACATGAAGATCCTTCGCCCCCTGCAAAACATAAGGAGCCTCAACGATCCACTTCCCGCCCCCGCTCGGCATTAGAAATCCGAGGCAAGCAGAATAAATGCCAATAATCACCGGATAAGTTTCCCCGGACGCAATGGACGTAAAGAAATTTGCAAGCTTGTGCGAAAGCGTCGCCCCATCCCCGCATTCAACTCCCGTCAACAAGCCCGCCACCGCCGCATAAATCGGAAACTGAATGAGTATCCCCGCCACCGACCCAACGGATTTCCCCACCGCATTCAAAAACCCATGCAGCCTCCAGTGCAGCAACAGCCCAAGAAGAATAAATATGAAGCAATATGTATTCAGATTGGAAACCGTCGCCAAAACGCCCTTCGCCTGAAACTCAAACCCAAGCCAAGCAACGCCAAGCACAACGATAAACAAGTTGATGAAAGGCTTATGCTCCAGCCACTCCCCCGGACGCGAAACCTTGGCCTCATACGTGGGAACGGAGAGATCGACATCGACCGTCTCCGCCGTGCGCGCCCTCTCCGGCCCCGGAGCCGAAAAATACGCGATAGCCACCGAGGCAATCGTTATCGCCGCCGCCATCGCCAACGACTGCGGCAAAAAGATCGTCTCGCTAAACGGAATAACGCCCGAAATATCCAAAATAGCCTTAGGCAAGCTCCCCGCATTAGCCATCAACTGAGCCGCCGAGCTGTTAAGCCCCAAAGCCCATGTAGCGCCCAACCCGAGATAAGCCGCAGCGCCCGCCGCCCGAATATCCATCTTCAAATCTTTGCGCCGCGCAAGCGCCAGCACATACAAGCCGCCGAACACAAGGCTTAAGGCATAATTGAGATAAGACGCCACCATCGTCATCATGGCGACATAAGCAACAGCGCTCCGCCCGTTCCGAGGCAACGCCGCCAGCCTGTCGATTAATCTCGAAACCGGAGGCGAAACCGCCACGACATACCCGGTCACCACCACCATGGCCATCTGAAGCGTAAAGGCCGCCAGCGACCAAAACCCATCCCCAAACGCCAGCGCGATCTTCCGTGGCGATGCCCCCAGAACCAACAGGGCAACAACGACGATAATCAGCGTGAGCGCCGCAAAAACGAATGTGTCCGGATACCAACGTTCCGCCCAAGCCGAAAACCGAATGGCCGCACGCGCCAAAAACTTGTCCTGATCGCCGGAACCTGAAACGCAACACGCCGAATTATTCGCCATTACACCACCTACACTTTTAGTTTCGGGCAACGCGCCCGTCTCTCAAGCGTAAGCAGCCTTTATTTACAGAGAATTAAAGCCGCATCCGATCACAAAACCCTTTGCGTCCCGAGTTCGATCACGCGGTTCGTCGGAATCCTGAAATAGTCCGGCGCGCTGCTGGCGTTCCTGAACATCCAGATATAAAGCCTGTCGCGCAAGCATCCCAAACCGGATTTTACCTTCGGCACCAACGTCTCGCGCCCGAGGAAGTAAGACGTCTTCATAGGCTCATAATCGATGCCCTTCGCCTTGCTGAGTTCCAACGCCCTCGGAATATTCGGATCATCCTTAAACCCGTAGTTCACAAGAACCCTATGGAACCCATAATCAAGATGCTTCACATGCACCTGCTTGCCTTCTGGAACGTGCGGAACATCCACGGTCTTAACCGTGACAATCACAATATTCGTATGCAACACCCTGTTGTGATAAAGATTATGCAAAAGCGCATGAGGCACGCCGTCCTCATTCGCCTTCAGATACACCGCAGTCCCCTCCGGCCTGTACGGCGCGCTCCTCTGGATGTTCTTGATAAACGGCTCTAGCTCCATGTCGTCATCCGCATTGGCCTTCATATGAACGGCGCGGCCCTTCTTCCACGTCATCATGAACATATAAGCAGTCCCGGCCAATAACAACGGAACCCAACCGCCCTCTTCGATCTTAATCGCGTTCGCCGAGAAATAAGCGAAGTCAATCACCATAAAGAAAGCAATGACGGAGAACCCCGCCAACCAGTTCCACTTCCACAGATCTTTAACAACAACGAACGCCAAAATGGTCGTAATGACCATCGTCCCAGTGACGGCAATACCATAAGCCGCGCCCAGACTCGTCGATGACTTGAAATTGATCACAAGCATCGCAATGAGAATGAACAGCGTCCAGTTCACAAACGGTACATAAACCTGCCCCATCTCATGTTCCGAAGTGTAAAC
>CAZLIG010000061.1:0-11083 GCA_964559415.1 uncultured Rhodospirillaceae bacterium | reverse complement strand
TACTCCCGGAGACAGGTACACCTTTTCGTAATTCTTGAGCGCCTCGTTGATCTGAACATCGTTGCTGTTTCCTGCAAGCGGACTCAATGTCGTTGAAGCGCCGGTGTTGGATGCTGCGGCCTCGGAGACAGTTTGCGCGGGTGCAACGGTTTCGGCACTGGCAACCGCGAGCCTTGTTGTTGTCGTGCCGGTCCCCGTCGATGTCGTTTGCGTTGTTGTGCTGCTGCCGCCCAGGTCGGAAATCATTTGGCAGGCCCAGCCGGGACCGGCCTTCGCAGCGTCCGAGCCAAGCGTGGCGTTTGTGCCCGTGTAGCCGTTGGAGGGGGTTATCCTGTTGTTGGAGCCTGTGCTGAAGACGTACATGACATCTTTATCGACACCGCCAACCGTGCCGCTGGGGTTGATTCCGAAAGCGTTGGCCAACGCAATCGAGCCTTCGCCGATGTGGTTGAGGTCCTCTATGTCGTTTTCCGAGCCTTGCGTATCGCCGAGCACCGCGTACACGAGTTTTGCGCCGCCGGAGCTTGCCTTGCTGGAAGGATAGATGACCGCGCCCAACTGGAAGCCGTACATATTGAACTTCGATCCCCACGGGAAGTTGGGCAGGCTTGTCGCTACGTCATCGACGACATAGAAGGGCACGCGTTCGGAACTGAGGTGCTTGCCAGCCGCATCCTGAAAGGTCGTTTGGCTTTGATGATCGGGGTCCGAATTCGCGTCGCTGCCGTCGGTGTCGATCGCCATGGAGGATACCACCGCATAGTATTTCCCTTTATGCGTTCCGGAGCGGTCGAGATCGTAGACGTAGATGGGTTTTGTTCCCTCCTGAGACGTTCCCATTGTGCCTGTCACTTTGTTAGCCGTAAGCATTCTCGGTAAAACTACGGCTGAGATTTGTGTGGGGGTCGGGGTCGTGCAACTCGTGCTTACAGTAATCGAGCAACTCGCGGTTCCGCCGCCGTTGCTTCCTGTACACGTCCATGTCGATTTGTTTCCTGCCGTCGTCACGGTCGATGCCGTTCCGGTTTTACAGGCTCCTGCGGTTGTGCCGCAGCTGCCATTGGTCAGCCCGGCTGTCGTGCAGGTGGCGTATTCCGAAGGGCCGCTGCCTATGCACGCCCATGTCCAGGGACCTGTGCCGCTGACGGTCGTAGCCGTTCCGACTGAGCAAAGGGCCGTCGATGTGGGTTTAGTCGTCGCATTACTTCCTGCTGCTGTTCCGCAGACGCCGACAACGTGCAAGGTCGTACAGGAAGCTGCGGACCCTCCGTTAGTGCCGGAACAACTCCAGGTCCACGGATTGCTTCCGCTGACGGTCGAGGCCGTTCCGACCGAGCAAAGGCCCGTTGTCGGGATCGTTGTCGCATTGGCTCTGTTCGCCGTGCCACAGACGCCGTTGACTGCAGTTGCACTCGTGACGCTGCAGGAGGCTGAAGCTCCATCGTTGCTTCCTTTGCAGGTCCACGTTGATGTGTCTCCAAGCGCTGTGACGTTCGAAGGCGTTCCGGAAGTGCAGGAACCTGCCGTTGAGCCGCAAGCGCCGTCAACGTTTTCATCCTGTTGCTCGCGCGAGGCCGAGCAGGAGTCGTTCAGCCCTTCGTTGCTGCCTGTGCACGTCCATGTCCACGGGCCTTGGCCGCTTACGCTTGACGCGGTTCCCGACGAGCACAGGCCGCTTGTCGGCTTTGAGGTCAGGCTTGCTCCGTCGGCCGAGCCGCAGGCTCCATCAATCGATGTCGTGTTATCCGTTTCCGAAAGCGCGGAACAGGAGGCATCGGAGCCGCCTCTCTTTCCTTCGCAGGTCCATGTCCAGGGACCCGTGCCGCTGACTTTCGTGGCATTTCCTTGAGCGCAAAGGCCCCTTCTGGGGGCGGAGGTTCTTTCTACGCCATCAGCCCGCCCGCATTCGCCATCTATCTGGCGGCGGCGATGATGGCCGCGCGAATGCTCATGCCTGTCGCGAGAATAGGAGTGGCGCGTTGTGTATTCTGCTTGAGCAGGGGGGGCGGAAAACAGCATCAAGCTTAAGCAAATCGCCATCGCCAAAGTAAAAGAAAAGCGGCGCATTTTTACCCCCCCCGACATTTATGAAGCCCTCAGACGACTAACAATTTCTGCTTAACATAGCGTTAACCAAGGCGTGCACGATTGTTGCCAGATTAGCGTTCGGCGGGATGAGGCGGAACCGGCATCAATGATATTTGCGTGCTTTTGGCACGATATGCGGGGCTTAGCCTTTTTTGGGGGGCGGGGCTAAACGGATGTGGACTTCCTGAAGGCGTTCGAGGGGCACCGTATTGGGGGCCTGCATCATCAGGTCTTCGGCTTGCTGGTTCAGCGGGAACGCGATGACCTCGCGGATATTCGGCTCGTTGGCCAGAAGCATGATGAGGCGGTCGATGCCGATGCCCATGCCGCCGTGGGGCGGGGCGCCGAATTTGAGAGCCGAGAGCATACCGCCGAAACGGGATTCCAGGTCTTCACGTGTGTAGCCAGCGATTTCGAAGGCTTTATACATGACTTCGGGGAGGTGGTTGCGGATCGCTCCCGAGGCCGCTTCGATGCCGTTGCAGACGATATCGTATTGGTTGGCTTTCACTTCGAGCGGAGGGACAGTTTCAAGCGCTTTTACGCCGCCGGTGGGCATTGAGAAGGGGTTGTGGCAGAAGTCGACTTTCTTGCGTTCCTCGTCGTACTCGTACATCGGGAAGTCGATGATCCAGCAGAAGCGGTAGGCGTTTTTCTCGATGGCATCCATGTCTTGCGCGATCTTGGTGCGGGCGGCTCCGGCCATTTTGGGGGCCTTTGCCTTGTCGTCGCAGATGAAGAATACGGCGTCGCCATCTTCACACCCTGTAAGGGCGCGGAGTTCCTTTTGAGCTTCCGCGCCTACAAAGCGGGCGATGGGGCCTTTGCCTGCGCCTGCTTCGAACGTGATGTAGCCGAGGCCGGGGGCTCCGATTTCCTTGGCCCAGTCGTTTAGCTTGTCGAAGAAGCTGCGCGGGCGGTCGCTGACCTTCGGGGCGCGGATGGCGCGGACGACGCCGCCTTTGTCGATGATGCCTCGGAAGGCGCGGAATTCGACATCGGGGCGGGTGAAGATGCTTGTGACGTCGGTAATCAGGAGCGGGTTGCGCAAGTCCGGCTTGTCGGTGCCATACTTGAGCATCGCTTCGTCATAAGGGATGCGGATGAAAGGGTATGAGGAGATCGTGGGCTTGGCTTCCTTGTTGAAGCTGCCGAATTCCTCAAAGACTCCGTGGATGACCGGTTCCATTGTGTTGAACAGGTCTTCCTGCGTTACGTAGCTCATTTCCATGTCGAGTTGGTAAAACTCTCCCGCGCTGCGGTCGGCGCGGGCGTCTTCATCGCGGAAGCAAGGGGCGATCTGGAAATACTTGTCGTAGCCCGCGATCATCAGGAGCTGTTTGAACTGCTGGGGAGCTTGGGGCAGGGCGTAGAATTTATTGGGGTGCAGACGGCTTGGGACCAAAAAGTCACGTGCGCCTTCGGGGCTTGAGGACGTCAGGATCGGGGTCTGGTATTCGCGGAAACCTGCGGCCCACATACGGCGGCGCATCGAGGCGATGATGTCCGAGCGCAGGCCGATGTTCCGCTGCATTTGCTCGCGGCGCAGATCGAGGAAGCGGTATTGCAGGCGCGTGGCTTCGCCGGTTTCGGTGTCGTGTTCGGCGTTGACCTGAAGCGGCAGGGGGGCTGCTTCGCTACGGACGATGAATTCAGCGATATCGATTTCGATTTCGCCAGTCGGAAGCTTTTCGTTGCGGGTGTCTGCCGGACGCTGGACGACTTTGCCTGTGACCGTGATGACACTTTCATTCTTGACGGCTTCGACAGCCGGGAGCAAGGGGCTTGAACGGTCGATGACGCACTGGGTCATGCCGTAGTGGTCCCTCAGGTCGATAAACAGAAGGCTGCCATGGTCGCGTTTACGATGCACCCAGCCGGAGATGCGGACGGTTTGGTCTTTGTTTGCGAGGCGGAGTTCTCCGCAGGTGTGGGTGCGATAGGGATGCATTTTTCTTCGGTGCTTAGTGTTGGTCCAATTCAAGGGATGGACATTAGTAAGTTATGGAATTGGCGTCAATTTTTGATTTTCCCCGAACTATGGGGGGTGGGACCCGGTCCGATCCATTTGTCTATTTGCGGATTTCGAAAATTGGGGTAGCGTGTAGAAGACCTTCCTAGAAATTTCCTCATGTCCATGAAAAAAACTGCGTTCTTGCTTGTTGCGCTTTTGCTTGCAGGGTGCACGTTTATGGAGCCGCTTACTGCGGGCACTGCGGCAAGCAATGCTGCCACAGTCTTTCTCACGCGCACACGGGAGCCGCCGCCTGCGGATACCTCCTATAACATCCCTCCGCATGAGAGTTGGTGCTATCGGACGATGGCGACTACAGAGTGCTATGCGACGCCTCAGGATGTTCCGCCGAGCCGATTGGTTAATGTTGATCCGCAGTACTATTATCCCAACACGCCCGACGCGTATCGAGCGCGACTTGCGGGCGTAAGGCCGGAAACGCCATCGAAGCCCGATAACGGCGGCGGACTCTTCGCTTGGCTGGGGATATGAAGCTTTCCTAAATAAAGCCTTCCTTGATGAGATGTTCTTTAACGCGCGCATATTCGACTTCGATTTTCTGAAGCAGGGCTTGGCGGCTAAAGGAGTCGCCTTCGAAAAACTGCGCTTTGTGGCAAAGCTGGCGCAGCGTTTCGGCTCCCAGGCTGCCGCTTGCGCCCTTAAACATATGGGCAGCTTCGGTCCACGGCTTGTTTTCTCCTTCGGCGGAGCTGTTCTTTTTCAGTGTTTCAATATTATTATTCGACTGAAGGATAAATGTTCGCATCAGCTCTTTTTCAACTTCCGGGTCTCCTTCGGTTACTGCCCGGAGAGAGGTTAGATCCACCGGCGGGCGCTCTTTGGGAAGCTCCTTTCCCGGTTTTTCGTGGATGTCAAAATCAATCCATTGGCCGAGGACTTCTTTGAGTTCTTCGATATCGACAGGTTTACTTACGTAGTCATCCATGCCTGAGGCAAGGCACTTTTCTTTATCGCCTACCATCGCGTTGGCTGTCATCGCGATAATCGGCACATGCTTGCCAGTCGTTTTTTCGATTTCCCGGATGCCGACAGTTGCATCGTAACCATTTTTTTCCGGCATATGGCAGTCCATCAGTATTGCCGTCCAATCCTGTTTCTCATAAGCGGCCAAGGCTTCATTTCCGGTTGCGACGATTTGAGCGTGGCTAATTTCGAATTTCGAGCACATGCGCTTCATGAGAAGTTGGTTCATGGGGTGATCTTCGGCGACGAGGATGCGCGCCTCGGCCGAGGGGACTGTCCCTTTGCGCGCTATCCTCCGGTGGAAGCCGCTTTCTTCGCAAAGTTTGTCCGTGATCTTGAAGGGGATTGAAAACCAAAAGTTCGAACCGTTCCCAAGCTCGCTTTTGACTCCGATTTTGCCGCCCATGAGCAGGACGAGTTCGCGCGTTATGGCGAGGCCCAGCCCGGTGCCCCCGTATTTGCGGGTCGTTGAATTGTCGGCTTGGACAAATTTGTTGAAGATAGTCGCCAGTTTGTCTTCGGGGATGCCGATACCGGTGTCGGTGATATCGCAGCGGAATTCGACAGTGTTCGGATCGAGAGGTTTTGCGGCAGCTCGTATCTGGATGTAGCCGGTTTCCGTATATTTGATCGCGTTGCTCAGAAGATTCGTGACGATGCGGCCTACACGCAAAGGATCGCCCAGAATGTAAGGGAACGTCTCGTTTTCATAAAGGCGGACAAGCGGTATCTTTTTTTCGTGGGCGTGATGAGCCTGTGCGCGTACTACCGAATGCAGGACCTGATGCAGATCGAAGCCAATGGATTCAGGCTTGACTTCGCCCGCTTCGATCTTGGATAGGTCAAGAACGTCATTCACGATCTCCATCAGGTTGTGGGCCGACGTGAGAACCGTTGACGAAAGTTCCGTTTGCTCGACGGAGAGCGTCGTGTCGAGAAGGAGGTTCGTCATGCCGATGATGCTATTAAGCGGGGTGCGGAGCTCGTGAGACATATTGGCAAGGAACTCCGATTTCACGGCATTTGCTTTTTGGGCTTTTTCCATCATTGCGTCGGCGCGCTTTTTCTCTTCCTCAAGCTGCCTGTTGATGCTTATCAGCCTTTTTTCCTCGCGCCTTTTGGAGATGATTGTAATTATCGATGCTGCGCATATGAAAAAGAGAAGGAATGATCCCGTATGTTTTCCTACTGTGATAAATATCCTTTTGTTCCAGTCTTTTACGGCGACATCCATGCCGAATATGCCGAGAAGGTCTCCTGTTTCGGTGTCGACAATCGGTATGAGGGGCGAAACCCAGGTTCCCCAGGTATCGCTTAAGGGGCCCTCGACGAAGGCTTTTCTTGTCTTGAAAAGTTCTTTCAGATCAGGCGACGCATCGTTGTAGTCCTCGCCGGGAGATGCCACGTCATTCGATGCGCTCGGTTCATTATCGAGAAGGAAGTATACCGTCCCGTCTTCCCGCTGTCTCATGACGTAGAGGAAGCGGTAATCCGAATTTGCCGTGCGGATGGAAGCGAGTTGTCTTTTAAGCCTTTCGTAGCTTTCTTTGCCTTCGTCTTCTTGGGTTCCCTTCAGATCTTTTAGGTCTTTCCTGTCAAGACTTCTTTCCGCAATCGTCATCTGGAAAAGAATTGCTTTGCGCATCTGGAGGTCTGTTTGAATGATCCACCAGGCCACACTTGCCGCAAGACCCAAGATCATTAAGATGAATCCGGTCTTATACCAGCTGCTAAAGGCGATGCTTCGGTCTATGGCGGGGGAGGGTTCAGGAGTGGGCGCTTGTTCTGACATAGGTTTACATAAAGCCTTGTTGATATAAGTGGTTTTTGACGCGTGCGTATTCGGCTTCGATCTTTTGAAACAGAGCCGTGCGGCTAACGGGACTTCCGTTGAAGAATTGCGCTTCATTGCAAAGTTGGCGTAGAGCTTCAGCTCCGATGCTGCCGCTTGCGCCTTTGAACATATGCGCCGCTTCGGCCCACGGCTTGCTCTTGCCGTCGGTAGAGCGGTTTTCTCTAAGCGTCTCCAGGTTCTTGTCAGATTGGAGAATAAACGTTTTTATCAGTTCCTTTTCGACTTCCGGCTCGGCATCCGTCAGGAGCCGAAGCATGGTGAGGTCGATAGGCGGTTTTTCTTTGGGGGCCTGCTCCATTGTGTTTTCGTCGGCATCGAAAACGATCCATTGTCCAAGGATTGCTTTAAGGTCTTCGATGTCGACGGGTTTCCGTATGTATTCATCCATGCCTGACGCGAGGCACTTTTCCTTGTCGCCTACCATCGCGTTGGCCGTCATGGCCACGATGGGGATGTGCTTATTTGTATGTCGCTCGATCTTTCGGATTTCGACGGTAGCGTCGTAGCCATTCTTTTCCGGCATATGGCAGTCCATCAGAATGGCCGTCCAAGGTTTCTTGTCGAGCGCCGCCAGAGCTTCGTTGCCGTTCGCTACGATTTCGGTGCTGCCGATCTGAAATTTCGCGAGTATGCGCTTCATCAGAAGCTGGTTCATCGGGTGATCTTCGGCAACCAAGATGTGCGCCTTGCTTGCGGGCGTGAATCCTTTGCGCGTCTTTTCTTCCCTTGCATCACCTTCTTCGTGGAGCTTGTTGGTAACGCTAAAGGGGATAACGAACCAGAACGTCGAGCCTTGCCCGATCTTGCTTCTGACGCCGATTTTGCCGCCCATCATCGCTACCAACTCGCGGGTGATGGCAAGGCCGAGGCCCGTTCCGCCGTATTTGCGCGTGGTTGAGGTGTCTGCCTGAACAAATTTTTCAAAGATGCTCTCCAGCTTGTCGCCCGGAATGCCGACGCCTGTGTCGGTGATTTCGCAGTGCAGCTCGACGGTACCGGGGGCGAGCGGTTTTGCCGTTGCACGAATCTCAATGTGGCCGGTTTCCGTGTATTTGATCGCGTTGCTCAGGAGGTTGGTGACTATACGGCCAACGCGGAGAGGATCGCCTGCGACATAGGGGAATGTTTCATTTTCATAGAGGCGGATGACGGGAATCTTTTTTTCGTGCGCCTGATGGGCTTGAGCGCGCACGACCGAATGCAGAATCTGACGCGGATCGAAGCCAATGCGTTCGAGCTGAACCTCGCCCGCTTCGATCTTGGAAAGATCGAGAATGTCGTTCACGATTTCCATAAGATTTTGGGCGGAGGCCAAGGCTGTCGAGGCGAGTTCTTCCTGTTCGACTGTAAGCTGCGTGCTAAGGAGCAGGTTCGACATTCCCACGACGCTGTTGAGCGGCGTCCGGAGTTCGTGAGACATATTGGCCAGGAATTCGCTTTTTGTCTTGCTGGCAGCTTCGGCGCGCTCTTTGATGCGCAAGAGGTCGGTTTCCTTTTCCTTTTGCGCGGTGATGTCGCGCAACATGACGACGTAGAAGCGCTTGCCTTGGAGCGTTACGTCACTCAGCATCGCTATCATGGGGAACCTGGAGCCGTCGCTTCGCCGACCCTCAAGAGGATATTCAACCCCGATAAAGTCCCGGCAGTTTGAAGCGATGTATTTGGCTATCGTGTAGTTCGTTTCTTTGTTGACGCCCTCAGTGGGCGCCAAGAACGTGGCTTTCTGTCCAATAGCTTGCTCTGCCGGATAACCGAACAGGCGTTCCGCCGCCTTGTTGAACATCTGGATCGTTCCGAACTGGTCGATCAGTACGATGCCTTCCCAGACGTTGTCCATGATTGCCCGGGTCTTGGCCTCTTCGTTTTTCAGACGATTGTTGGCGGCGAGGATTTCAAAACGTGATAACTCGAGCCGGTCGGTGTATTCCTGCGTCTGACGCTCGAGGCGTTCGCGTTCCACCAGCCGGACCGCCAGTTCTTGTTGCGAGTGCAAAGAGACGCTTCGGGCGCGTTCCAGCCTGATCAGCGAGCGGTTGAGGAATGCAAACAGGACGATGAAGCCTACGAACGCTGCCGTGCTTGAATAGACCATGACGGCTCGCTGAAATTCGAGCGAGGACTTGCGCACGTCGGTTTGGTCCAGAAAATACCGTGTGGGCTTGTCATAGAAGATATCGAAAAGGTTTCTCATCTCGGTCGCCGACATAAACAACGCGGCACTCGATATTCCGGGGAGGCGCCCGTCTATCATTGCCTCAATTTTTTCCCTCAACTTGGTCTCGAAGGGTTCGACGGTGGTTTTGTTTAATTTTGCTAAACGCAGGGGCTCCTGACCCATGTCCTCCGTTCTTGAGAGGGAGTCGTCGAGCAGGAGGTCCATGGTCTGAAAGTGGTAGAACGCATTGTTCAGATCGGTTTTTTCTTGGGGCGTCCATTGCTCCGGGGGCCTGCCGCTGGCAAGCAGTCCAGCCGCGCGACTGCGAAGATTAGTGATTGCTTCCCACATTTGAGGCAACGCATGGAGCGAATACTCCAGGGTGAAATCCTTGCCGCTCCGCCGGTACGAGATGTCCGCCTCATCGGTGACGTCGAGCATGAAATTCGACAGATTGCGTATGGCTCTGGAATACGGCGCAAGTTCTGCGGGTTCGGTCTTTTCTTTGCGCAGAGCGAGGATGTCCTGCTTCAGTTTTTTCCAGTGATCCAGAAGCTGCGGGTTTTTTAAGGCTTTGAGGTCCAGATGGTTTATTCTCGCAATTGTGGCATCGATTTCCGTTTTTGTTGATGCTATGCGGTCGCTAAAGCCGATTTCTCCGCTTTGAACAACGAAGGTGAGATCGCGGAGGTCTTCGATCTGGTGGAAGAGTTTGGCTAGTTCCGTGTGATATTGGATGCCAAAGCGATCCTTTTCGATGGAGACGATTTGAGCGTTGAGGCCCGAAATGGCTTGGTTGATGATGATAAGCAAGGGGAGCGCAAAAAGCGCGCCGCAGCCGACTGTAATAAATATCCGGTTCGAGATTGCGAAGGTGAGGATGACGAGCAACAGCGTTGTTACGGCAAGGATCGAGACAGCCAGAAAGGGAGGGCTGAACGATAAGACTGTTCCCGGGCCGAGGGGGACGATCACGGTGGCTTCCATTCCGATGTAGTAGCCGCCGCAAACGCCTATCGCCATAATGGTTGCGGCAAACACACGAATGCAGGGGGGGCATTTTCCTTTCGCGCGTTGTTGGGATGTGTAGATCAGATGCAGCGAGGACTGAGCCGCCAAGAAGGTTGCGCCGATGGACAAGAAGAAAAGCGACGGGAGATATTGGAGTGTTGCATTCATTTCCAGCGCTTCCATGCCGATGTAATGCATCGTGCAATAGCCAGCCGTGGCGACGAAACCTGCAAAGGTGGATTTTAATCTTGAGGGAGATTCCGTCAGGCGCGTTATGGATAGGACCGCGACGAAAGTCAGAACGGAGATAACCAAGGAGAGAAGGGTTACTATCGGATTATAAGAGACCGGCATATTTATTTTGAAGGCGAACATGCCAACAAAATGCATCGCCCAGAAACCGGAGCCGTAGGCAAAGGCTCCCAGTCCCAGAAAGAGTAGTTTTTTGGTTCTGGACTCTATCGACGATGTCTGATTGACGACCGACAGGCCTGTGAAGGCGCCAAAAATCGCAACCGCGTAGGAGGCGAGCACGAGAAGAGGCGTGAAGGAACCCCGTAGCGCATTTGCCGGGATGTCGCCCAGGACGAAGAAGGAAGACAGAAAACCGGGTATCACGGAAGGCCTCGTTGTGAACGCTTTCCGTATACTCAGGAATTCTTTAATTTTCGGTCAAACTGGCAATGCCTCTCCGTATGGACACCTACAGGTTGCGTGGGCATCAGGTGGCGCATCCTTTTGTTGACCTCCCGGGCTAGGCTGCGGCGAGGCGCTCGTTCACTCTGTCCCAATCGGTAAGGTTTTCGATTACGCCTGCCAGGAAGTCCTTTCTGCGGTTCTGGTAGTCGAGGTAGTAGGCGTGCTCCCAGACGTCGATTGCGAAAAGAGGAACTGTCGTCGTTATGACAGGACTCTCCGCGTTCGGGGTTTTCGCGATTGCGAGCTTGCCTTTGTCGAAGACCAGCCATGCGTAGCC
>CAZLIG010000060.1:0-11206 GCA_964559415.1 uncultured Rhodospirillaceae bacterium | reverse complement strand
GTAAGATACAAGGGAGGACCCCATCGCACCGCGATGGGAGGGTGAGGTGGTCTTTTCTCCCACCGCCTCCGTCATTCCTTGAAAAGTCTTCGAAGCGCCTTCTCCCCCTTGATCCAATATCTGTAAGAAGACTTATCCCTCTGCGAAAACCCCAGTCGCTCATAAAACGCCTTCGCCTTGCGATTCCCCTTCGCCGCACTTGTATCTAGCCTCTGCACGCCGTTTTCAAGAGCATCCTCCGCCATCGCCGCGAGAAGGCTTTTGCCCACGCCCATGCTTCGACAGTTCTCATCGACAAAAAGCAAATCGAGCGTCCTGACCCGAATACCGCGCACAAAATTCATCCAGTCAAAGGCAATGGCAAACCCAACAGGTTTGCTCTGCATAAACGCGACCATCGCGATGCTCATGGCATTTGGCCCAAGGCATCCATCAACGAAGTCCTTCGCCGTTACAACCGGCTTGTCGCCGTGAAAAGCCGCCAGCTTCCCCATCATCTCCGCCAACGTCTCAGCGTCCTTGCGGCGCATCGGTCGAATGACGAGAGAGGGCAGGGAACTCATTTCACCTTCTTGGCTCGTGATGCTTTCTTCGGCTTCGCTTCTCCCTCAGCCTTCTTCGCCGTCTTCTTCCCCTTGGTCGAAGGCCCTTTGGCGATCTTCGCCGCCAGAATCTCAACCGCCTGCTCCAGCGTGAGGTTCTCAGGATCATAAGCCTTGGTCACAGTAGCCATGACCTTCCCCCATCTCACATAAGGCCCGAAGCGTCCCGAATACAGCGACACCGGCTTCTTATCCTCGGGATGCTCGCCGAGCGCCTTTCCGGCTACCTTCGGCTGCCCAAACCTCCCCTTGCTAGGCTCCGCAAACAAGGCGACAGCGCGATTCAACCCAACCGTCAAAACATCGTCTTCGGCGGCAAGCGTCTTATACTGCCCGCCCATCTTGATATACGGCCCAAACCGTCCGATAGCCGCCGTAATCATCTCCCCTGTCTCCGGATGCGGCCCTACCTCGCGCGGCAGATCAAGCAGCTTCAACGCGGTATCGAGATCGATCAAATTCGGGTCCATTTTCTTGGGCAGAGAGACGCGCTTGGGCTTCGGCTCGTCCGATTTTTTCTTCTTCTTTTTCTTCTTTCCGTCCGCCGGAGCTTCTTCCTCGGGTTCCGGCGCAATCGAAGGCTTCGGCCCCAACTGCACATAAGCGCCATAAGGCCCGACGCGAGCCGAAACCGGAAGCCCCGACTTCGGGTCTGCCCCCAGTTCGCGAGGCCCCACCATCTGCACTTGTCCCTGATCGTTGGCAGGTAGCGAAAGCGGCCTCGTATTCTTGCAAGTCGGATAGTTCGAGCACCCAAGAAAGGCCCCAAATTTCCCGAGCCTCAACCCCATGCGCCCCGTTCCGCAAACCGGGCAAAGCCGTGGATCGCTCCCATCGGCCTTTGGCGGAAAGAAATGAGGCTCGAGCACGTTGTCGAGCGCATCGATCACATCCGAAATCTTGAGGTCCTTGGTGTCCCCAATAGCTTTCGAAAACCCCGTCCAGAAATCGCGCAGCACATTCTTCCACTTGATCTGCCCGGCCGAAATATCGTCAAGCTTCGTCTCCAGATCGGCGGTAAAGTCGTACTCGACATATTCCTTGAAAAAGTTCTCAAGGAACGTCGTCACAATTCTCCCGCGATCCTCAGGAATAAACCGCTTCTTGTCGAGCCGCACATAATCGCGATCCTGAAGCACCTGCATGATGCTGGCATAGGTCGAAGGCCGTCCAATCCCCAGCTCTTCAAGCTTTTTGACAAGCGATGCTTCGCTGTACCGTGGTGGCGGCTGCGTGAAATGTTGTTCGGGCGTGATCTCTTTCTTGGTCAGAGCGTCGCCCTCGTTCATCGGAGGCAGCCGCACATTCCCATATCCGTCGTCGTCGGGCTTCTTGTCGTCGTCAAAGCTCTCCTGATAAACCTTGAGCCACCCGTCAAACACGACAACCGACCCCGTCGCGCGAAACACGGCTCTGTTCTCGGTCCCGACAATATCCACCGAAACCTGATCGAGCACCGCGCTCGCCATCTGCGAGGCCATCGTGCGTTGCCAAACCAGTGTATAAAGCGCCAGTTGCTCCTTATCGAGATACCGCGCCACTTGGTCGGGCCGTCTGCGTAAATCCGTAGGCCTAATGGCCTCGTGAGCCTCTTGGGCATTCTTCGCAGTGGACTTATATATACGAGGACTCTCCGGCACGAACGACGCGCCATAATCCTGCGCAATCACATCGCGCGCCGCCGCAATAGCCTCCATCGAAAGAGCCACGCCGTCGGTACGCATATAGGTGATAAGACCTACGGTCTCGCCGCCGATGTCAACACCTTCATAAAGGTGCTGCGCCGTCCTCATGGTCCGCGTAGCCCCCATCCCAAGCTTCCGCGAAGCCTCCTGCTGAAGCGTCGAAGTCGTAAACGGAGGGTAGGGGTTGCGCCTTGTCTGCTTCTTTTCGACAGTCCCGACCGTCCAGCTAAGCTGATTGATAACCGACAGCGCCGCCTGTGCATCCGCCTCTGTCTGAAGCGCAAACTTGTCAAGCTTCTTCCCATTCAAATGGGTCAGGTGAGCCGGAACATTCAAATTCTTCGCGGTCAAAAACGTCGCTTGAATCGTCCAGAATTCCTGTGCCTTGAATTTCTCGATGTCCGACTCGCGTTCGCAAATCAGCCTGAGCGCGACCGATTGCACGCGCCCCGCCGACTTCGCCCCCGGCAACTTCCTCCACAACACCGGAGAGAGCGAAAACCCGACAAGATAATCCAATGCGCGCCGCGCCATATACGCGTCGACCAAATCCTGATCGATCTCGCGAGGATTCGCGATGGCCTCGGTAACGGTCTTCTTGGTAATTTCGTTAAACGTCACGCGCTTGATCGTCGTTCCCTTCGCCAACCCCTTGGCGCGTAAAACTTCCAGCACGTGCCACGCAATAGCCTCCCCTTCGCGATCAGGGTCGCTTGCGAGATAAACGGCATCGGCATTCTTGACGGCCCGGGCAATCTCATTGACCGGCTTATCGGCCCTTTCCCCAAGCTCCCAATCCATGGCGAAGTCTTCGTCGGGGCGCACGGAGCCGTCCTTGGGAGGCAGATCCCGAATATGCCCGTATGAGGCCAGCACGGTATAATCGCCGCCAAGATACTTATTTATTGTCTTCGCCTTCGCAGGCGATTCCACGATCACGAGCTTGTTAGACACGACGCCCCTATAAGAGAAACCTTGTTACCGACCTGCCTCTCGACCTGCCCGATAAGTTCCAATTCGAGCAAAACGGTTAGCACAATCTCTGGGGATAGGTGGCATTGCCGCGTCAATTCGTCAACCGAAACCGGACAAGTGCTTAAATTTTCAAGGATTTTTTCGCGTCCGGAGGCCAGTGCCGCACCGTCAACCGGCCCAAAAGCGCTGAAATAATCATTCGCAGGCGGTTCGGAGAGCAGTCGGGGCTGGGTCGAAATATGGTTCAGAATGTCCGAAACCCTTTCAGTCAGAACGGCTCCCTGCCGCAGCAAATCATTCGTTCCCTTGGCGCGCGGATCAAGCGGCGACCCCGGCACGGCAAATACTTCGCGCCCCTGATCGAGCGCCATGCGCGCTGTGATAAGCGACCCCGATTGCAACGCCGCCTCGACAACAATGACTCCTAAACTAAGCCCCGAGATAATCCGGTTACGCCTAGGAAAAAGTTGAGAAAACGGCTCCAACCCCATCGGCATGTCCGAAACGATGCACCCAACGTCAACCAGTTTCTCATAAAGCCTGCGATTTTCCTCAGGGTAAACCACATCGACCCCGCCCGCGAGCACGGCAATGGTCCCTGTCGCAAGGCTCGCTCCATGTGCCGCGCCGTCAATCCCCCGAGCCATGCCCGAGACGACCACGAACCCGGATTTCCCAAGGTCGGCAGCCAAAGCCTCCGCCATCTTCCGCCCGTTAAGCGAGGCATTGCGCGCCCCCACCATCCCGATGCACGGCTTCAAAAGCAGATGAGGGTGCCCCCGTAAGGTAATGAGTGGAGGGGCATCTTCGATAGCCGCCAAGCTCTCAGGATAATCCGGCTCGCACCACGCCACGAGCTTCGCGCCGATCTTCTCGATCCGCTCAAGCTCATCCTCGACGGAGCTTACGGCAGGCAACACGAATTTCTTGTTCCCGCCCCGCTTGACGATCTCCGGGATAGCGTCGAGCGCCGCCGAAGCCGAACCGAACCGCCTGATCAGTTGGCAAAACGTAATCGGCCCCACATTGCTGGTCCGAGCAAGCCTCAACCAATCGCGTTTTTCAGGAGCGCTCAGCGGGCGGCGGGGCATTTTTGTGCGATCCGATCTTCGGTTCGGTATGATTGATGAGTCTGCGTATATTCGCGCGATGCTTGTAAAAGATCAGTGCGATCAACACAAGCGCCAGCGGGATCACATCCGCCCGCCCAAAAATATAAAGCCCCACGGGAACCGCCGCCGTCACCAACAGCGTAGCAAGCGACGATATCCGCAAAGCGAACACAACCGGTATCCAAAGCCCAAAAACCGCAATCCCTGTCGGCCAGTTCAGCGCGGTAATCACGCCAATGCCCGTAGCCACACCCTTGCCGCCTTTGAATTTGAGCCAAACCGGAAACATATGCCCCAACACGGCAAACAACGCAGCCACGCCCTCAAGCGAGGGATCGATCTGCCGCGCAATCAAAACGGCAACCGCGCCCTTGAGCGCATCAAGCAGCAACGTCAGCGCCGCAAGCTTTTTATTCCCCGTCCGCATAACATTGGTAGCCCCAATATTCCCCGACCCAATCTTGCGAATATCCCCATATCCCGCCAAATGTGAGAGCAAAAGTCCCCAAGGAATGCTCCCCAAAAGATAAGAACCGACGGCTATGGCAACAGGAAAGATCATGCTCTCATTCATTCGTCACCTGCCGAGCAGCATCCAAGCTTCCCTTCGTCATTCCGGCGAAAGCCGGAATCCAGCGCCGCGCGTCCGCGCGGCATAAAAACAACGCCCTCTCCGCCGTTCGCGGGGGAGAGGGAAGGGCCCCATCGCTTCGCGATGGGAAGGGTGAGGTGGTCTTCCCGCAATCCTAATCCCCCGACAACAGCAAATCGATCACCGCCATCCGCACAGCCACGCCCATCCGCACCTGCTCAAGAATGAGGCTGTGATCCGGATCGTCAGCCAATTCGTCGGTAAGCTCGATCCCGCGATTAATCGGCCCCGGATGCAAAACCAAAACGTCCGGCTTCGCCGCCTTCAGGATTTCATGGTTCAGCCTGTAAGACGCAACATACTCCGGCACCTGAGCCTCGAAGTTAAAAGCCAGCCCCTCGCGTTCACGCTGAATCCGCAGCATGATGACAGCATCGGCATCCCGAATGCCTTCTTTAAGGCTGCCGCAAATCTCGACGCCCATGTCGCCATAGTCGTTAGACATAAAATAGCTCGGCGCAATCACGCGAATCTTTGCCCCGAATTTTTTCAGCAAATGAATATTGGACCGCGCCACCCGGCTGCGCGCCAAGTCCCCGCAAATGGCAACGGTCAGCCCGTCGAGCGTCCCCTTGCGCTCTCTCATGGCCATCGCATCGAGCAAGGCTTGCGTCGGATGCGCGTGCTTTCCGTCCCCCGCATTGATAACGTGCGCCTTCACGCGCGTGGCGATGCTCTGAGCGGTCCCGTCCTCCCAGTGCCGCACGACGAGGGCATCAATCGCCATCGCGTCCAAGTTGAGCGCGGTATCAAGCAGCGTCTCGCCTTTGGAGATGGAACTCTGCGCCACGGGAATGTTAACAACGTCCATCCCCAGCCGTTTAGCGGCTATTTCGAACGAAGTCCGCGTGCGCGTGGAATTCTCGAAAAACAAATTGACGGAGGTTTTTCCCTGAAATTTATCGATTCTTTTATTTTTGCTGCAATTCTGCTTTGCATAGAGAGCCGCGAGGTCAAGAATGGTTTCAATATCAGCTTTTGATAAAGCTTCCGTATCGACCAAGTGGCGATGACTGAATTTGGACATCGGAACTGTGAGAACGTTAACGAGAGATGAAAAGCGAGAAATGGTCTAGCACAGGTAAAGATATGTCCAAACTCCAAATGAGCACCGTGACGGAAGACGAAGCCGGTATACGCCTCGACCGTTGGTTTAAAAGGCATTTTCCGTCACTTAGCCACGGCCAGCTTGAAAAGCTCCTGCGCACGGGGCAGGTGCGGGTGGCTGGCAAGCGAGCGGAATCCTCGACTCGCCTCGAATCAGGGCAGGAGATTCGCGTTCCGCCGCTGGTGGGCGGAGAGGGGGCCGTAAAGAAGGCGCAAGCGAAAAAATCCACGCGCGACGCCGCAGATATCAAGAAACTGATCCTCTTCGAAGACGATGATGTGCTGGTCCTCAACAAACCGGCAGGCCTCGCGGTTCAGGGAGGAACCGGTCTAAAAACCAGCCTCGACGATATGCTCGCCTCTTATGCGACCGAAAAGCACGGCAAACCAAAGCTCGTTCACCGCCTCGACAGGGACACGAGTGGCATTTTGCTCGTAGCCAAAAACCCCTTATCCGCCGCGCGCCTCACCGAATCCTTCCGTCGTAAAGAAACGAGAAAAATTTACTGGGCCGTTACTGTTGGCGTCCCGCGTCCCGACAAAGGCGAAATCGAAGCTCCATTGGTCAGGCGCGGCGAAGCCGTGTCCGTTGCTGCTGAAGATGACGAAGACGCAAAATCCGCAGTCACTCTTTATGAGACCTTGGATCGCGCTATGGCGCAAGCTGCCTTCGTCGCGCTACGCCCGCTAACGGGCCGCACGCATCAACTGCGCGTCCACATGGCTCACATCGGCACGCCGCTGCTAGGCGACCGTCTTTATGGAAAACCTATGCCCGAAGGATTTCCCGCCGAAGAACTAGGTAAAGGATTGCATCTTCACGCGCGGAGACTCATAATTCCGCACCCCCGACGAGGGACAATAGACGTAACCGCGCCGTTGTCCGCCGAGATGCGCAAAACATGGAAGTGGTTTGGTTTCGATCCGAATGCCGAGGCAGACCTTTGAGAGGCTGAACGTGCAGAAGCGAGAACAAAAAAGAACGCAAAAAAGCTTCCCGTTTTTCCTGATGCTCGCCATCGCGCCGATCATCGCGTTCGCGCTGCTCGTGCCCACAATAGATGCCGAGAAATACCGCCCTCATGTCGCAGCCCTCTTGGCCGACAGTCTGGGCCGCAAAGTCACGCTTAACGGCCCCATCTCCTTCGCGATGGGATGGGAAGGCATCACCATCACGGCTCACGATGCCGCCATAACAAACCCCGAGCCCTCACCCCGCCCGGAAATGGCGCATATCGGAAAACTCGTCCTGGGCATGGACACGCCCTTGTTGTTCCGCAATCAATTACCCATAAGGGACCTGACGCTCGAAAACGCCGACATCCTTTTCGAAACCCACGCGCCCCCCGATCCCGCGCCAGCCCCTGAAACAAAGGCGTGGACCCTTTTCCCCGCGCTCCGCCTGTCCCTGAAACTCCATAGCGTAAAGATAACGGATAGCCGCTTGGCCTTTCTGAAGTCCGACGGAACACTGGCCGCCCTGAACGTCTCAAGTCTCGCCCTCGAAATGACGAAGGAAGGAGCAGTCCTAAATCTCAGAGGCGAAGCCAGCGGTAAACCCCTCGTCGCCGACATCAAGACGACAATGAAGGACATCGTCAGCCCCGAGCCCTTCGCCATAGACGCCGCCGGAACCTACGGCGCTTTCTATCTGGGCGCACTCGGAAATGTTCACCCCGCAGAGGGCAGGGTGGAGCTATCCGCCTATGAACTCTCCTCCGGCAACACAAAACTGACCGGAGCCATCGATGCCACATGGGCCTCAGCCCGCCCAATCCTCCACGGCACCATAAACAGCGAACAGCTGAACCTTTCCGATCTGCTCGCTGAGCGGACGCCCGAACCTGATGCCCAGTCCGCGCAAGGCCCCGTCTTCAGCACCAAGCCATTCCCCGTCGACGCGTTCCGCAACGTCGATGCAGATATCGCCCTGAATATAGCCCGCATCCCGTTCGGAAAAGGCGAGTTGACCCACATCCAAGCCCGCCTGACCCTGCTCAAAGGCAATCTGACATTAGCCCCGGTCAAAGCGCAGCTAGGCAATACCCCCATCGACATGCGAACGGTATTTGATACCTCTCGCTCGCCCGCGCAGTTCGACTTCGGCATGATCGCGCATAACGTCGACTTCGGCGACCTTCAGCGCCTAGCCGGAATCCCTCCGTTCATGAGCGGCAAAGCCGGAGCCTTCATTCGTCTCGGAGGCTCTGGGGATACGCCGCACAACATAGCCGCCAGCCTTGCAGGCGTCATCTCCGTCTCTGCCGAAAACGGAACCATCCTTGCCGGAATATTGTCCGAGTCCTCATCGCTCCTGACGTCCGTGTTCACCTCCGGCGGCAATAACACGGCGCTGAATTGCCTCGCTGCCCGCTTTATCGTCAAGAACGGCATCATGTCGGACAACGGCATCCTGATAGACTCCCCCATCTCCACAATCTCCGGCACAGGTGAAATCGACCTCGGTGCGGAAGTGATGGAGCTGTCCCTGAAGGCGCGTCCAAAAGTTGCCGGAATAGCCGGCCTCATCCCGATCCTTCAGGTAGCTGGCCCGATAAAAACCCCCGCCTATTCAGTGAATGCCCGAACCATCGTAAAGCACGTGGTTAACTCGCTCATCGATGCGGGCGGCTACGGCGTCGAAGCCGTTCCGGTCATTGAGGGCATCCCTGCGGGAGAAAACGCCTGTGTCTACACCCTCGACCACCCCAAAAAGCGCCCCACGACCTCGGTCGTCCGCACCGACCCCTTGGGAAAGATAGAAAATATAGGTAAATCCCTCATAGGCGGCCTCTTTAGCGAGTAATTGGGTTGACACGCCGGGATTATTTGGCCTAAACCTTGCCCCTCGTTTGAACCCTCTGCGCAGGGTTCGTGAAACGCGGGTGTAGCTCAGTTGGTTAGAGCGTCGGCCTGTCACGCCGAAGGTCGCGGGTTCAAGTCCCGTCACTCGCGCCACTTAGTCCTCATTTTGGCGAAATCCGTCCCCGACCGTGTCAAAAAGGTCCCCTTCCTCCCCGTTTCATCGCGCCGCAACTGCCGCGCCCAAATTCGCCAACCACCTCATTCCCAAAGCTCAACACCCTCTCCGCCACGAAGTGGGGGAGAGGGAGGGCCCCATCGCAAAGCGATGGGAGGGTGAGGTGGTCTCGACGCAATCCCCGAATCCAGCGCCGTGCGTCCGCGAAGCACATGACCGAGCACAAGCCTTCATAAAAACAGCCATAGCGGTCGTCAAAGATCACGACCTTTCGAGGTGGAACTAACCATGCCCCGCCACCACGAAACCCGCATCCTCCCCTACACCCCCGACCAAATATACAGCTTGGTCGCCGACATCGAACGCTACCCCGAATTTCTCCCGTGGTGCAAATCCGCCCGCATCGTCTCCAAAAGCAAAGACAAGGTAATCGCCGACCTCATCGTCGGCAAAGGTCCTTTCCTTGAGACGTTCACCTCCGAAGTAACCTTCGCCCCCCCGCGCGCGATCACAGTCACCTACCGCTCCGGCCCCATGTCCCACCTGTCGAACGCCTGGCTGTTCAAACCAAAAGGGAAGGGGAGTTGCGAAGCAACCTTCGACCTAGACTTCGACTTCCGCTCCCCCTTGCTCCGCGCCGCAATGGGCCTGTTCTTCGAAAAAGCCTTAACCAAAATGGTCGCCGCCTTTGAAAATCGAGCAAATAATCTGTATCTTTAACCAAAAAGCTTTCTTTTACTTTCCGAGTCTATGAACAATAATGCCTTATATTTGCGAAGGTATTTAAAATGAATAAACCAAAAGCATACGAAGAAAGTGCAAGTGAACTCCCTAAAACGCTCTACGAGGAGTACGAAGAAGTTCGCAAGCAATACAACAAGGCCGCGCTCAAGGAGACTGCAAAGGGTACTGCGCTGGTTCTGCTCGGAATTGGAACGGGACTGTACTTGCAACAAAACCCTATGGGAACCGAACTGTTGTTCAGGTTAGCTGTATACGCCTGTTGCTCGGTCACGATGAGCGTAGGCTTAAAAATAGCGAATGCGCAAAGAATAAAGCCTCTTCCCGCGCTCACCAACCAATGATCATTTCGCCAACAAAAAACCCGCCCTGAAAATTCAGAGCGGGTTTTTCTTTTAGTAACTAAACCGCAGCTTACTTGCCTACGGCTTCCTTCAGTTCCTTGGCAGCGCGGAACGCGATCTTCTTCTTCGCGGGAATCTGGATCGCTTCGCCCGTGGCGGGGTTGCGGCCCATGCGCGCGGCGCGCTTCTTGACTTGGAGAATGCCAAGACCGGCAATACGAATGCGGTTACCCTTCTTGAGGTTCTTGACGATCAAGGTCACGAGCGTATCGCTGAGTATCTCGTTAGCGAGCTTCTTCGACAGATCGTACTTTTCGGCAATATCAGCCGAGAGCTGCTTGAGGGTAACAGTTGGTTGTGCAGTGGCCATAGAGGCGCTCCATAATTAGAGGTTGAAACTACATTACCTAAGCTGAGAAAAAGCGCCTTGGCAAGCGAAAAGTACGCATGGGACAGGGGTTTCTTGACGATATGATTAAAACTTTCCTTACCATTGGCTGTGTTTTTTTCGTTCCAACGGCGCCTATAAGTAGAGAGAGACTCTCTCCGCGCGGTTCTCTTGCCAAAGAAAGCCAAATGCCGCATAAATGGTGCGTTTTCCAGTCCCTTACAGAGGTTTCTTCATGTCTGTTGCTAACGCGTTTGCGGTGGCCGCGCTCAATACCGTCGATACCATCCTTGGTTTTGTTGAGTTGGTGGTGATAGTGGGGGCGGTGCTGAGCTGGCTCTTGGCGTTCGGAATCATTAACCCCTATAACCAGTTTGTCCGCCAGATCGATGTGATGCTGAACCGAATCACCGAACCGCTGCTAAGGCCGATTCGGCGTTTTGTGCCTATCGCGGGAGGCATCGACCTTTCTCCGCTCGTGCTTCTCTTGGGCATCCATTTCGTGCGCGTGTTTATTCGTAACCTGATGTTCTAAAAATGGCTCAAGATTCTCGACGGCGAAACCATCGTCATTCCGGCGAAAGCCGGAATCCAGCGCCGCGCGTCTGCGCGGCATAAGA
>CAZLIG010000059.1:7951-11232 GCA_964559415.1 uncultured Rhodospirillaceae bacterium | reverse complement strand
ACGTCGACATGAGTCCATGAGACAAAGTAAATCCCCCCTGCGCGGCAGCGTGACCCAAAACGTCTCCGCACGCGTCCGCGAACAAGATGGCATTGGTTTTCTTGCCCGCCTTGGATTCTTGGCCGGAGGATTAATAATCCTGCTGATCGTTATCATCGTGGGCTGGCGCTCAGGCTGGGCCTCGCGCGAAGCCGCGCGTCTGCAAAAAAGTTTTTATAATCTAACAAAGTCTGTCGCCTTCGAAGTCCGCGATATCGTCGTCGAAGGCCGCAGCCAGTCAACCAAAGAAGAAATCTTCGGAGCGCTCAACGTCAAGCGAGGCGACGCCATACTCTCCGTCGATATAGACGAAGCAGCCGCAAAGCTTGGAAAACTTTCATGGGTCGATACGGCGCACGTGGAACGCCGCCTTCCCGACACCATGGCCGTGATCCTCTCCGAGCGGCTCCCGCTTGCCCGCTGGCAACTCAACGAACGTTTCTACGTCATTGACGACCAAGGCCAAGTTATCAAATCAGCCAAAGCCGATGACTTTCCCTCGCTTCCGCAAGTCGTCGGCGCCGGTGCCGAACGCGAAGCAAAAGGTTTTCTTAACCTTCTTAAGTCATACCCCGACATTGCGGGAAAGATGGCCTTTCTTGTCAGAGTGGGCGAGCGTCGTTGGGATCTCCATACGACGGCAAAGATCGTCATCCGCCTACCCGAAACGAAATGCGAGGACGCCTTGCGAAAACTGTCGGTTCTGATGGCGGAGGAAAAGATATTGGACAGGAACGTAGCCACAATCGATTTACGCATCCCCGACCGGCTGGTCATTGAGCCGATTGAAGCCCCCAAGCCTGCGGGAGAAAAAAAGCCATGAAGTTCCTGAAGAACTGGCTTTTCGCAGAACCGCTCGCCGCAGGCGGAGAAGTCTTCGCGGCTCTCGATATCGGCTCGAGCAAAATAGCGTGTCTTATCGCCCGCGCGGAAGCAGACGGACCGCCGCGCATCGTTGGCGTTGGCCACCAACTAGCCGAAGGCATGAAGCAAGGCGGCGTCTCGAACATGGAAGCGCTGCAATACGCCATCGGCCAGGCAGTCACAGCGGCCGAGCAAATGGCGCACGAGACGCTCCAACGCGTCGTCGTCAACATCTCCGGCGCTCAACTGACCTCTCAAACAGTCGACATCGAGCTTCCGCTCAATGGACGTGAGGTAACTGAAAACGACCTTGGACGCATCGTGGCCCAAGGGCAAAGCATGGTCCCCGAGGACCATCAAAACCAAATCCTCGAACTTCTGCAAACCATCCCCACAAGCTACGCCCTCGACGGACAAAAAAACATCCGCGATCCTCTCGGGATGACGGGCAACCTTCTGCACGCCCAGATGCACCTGATAGCGGCAGGTTTTGGCCCGGTGCGTACGCTGGCCACGGCGGTCGCGCGCTGCCATCTCGACGTCGACCAGATCGTCGGCGCCCCCTATGCCAGCGGAATATCATGCCTTGTAGAAGATGAAATGGATCTCGGCAGCCTCGTCATCGACATGGGGGCGGGAACAACAAGTTACGCCGTTTTCTTTGATGGCAATGTTGTTTTTGCGGGCGGCGTTCCCATAGGCGGCGCGCACATTACGAACGATATCGCGCGCGGCCTCACCACCTCCGTAGCGCAAGCCGAGCGTCTGAAAACCTTATTCGGCAACGCAATCCAAAGCCCAATGGACGAGCGTGAAACGATAGACGTCCCCTTGGTGGGAGAAGAAGACGCTCCCGAAAACGCAAACCACCTCCCAAAGTCGAACCTGATCCGCATTATCCAGCCGCGCGTAGAGGAAATTTTTGAACTCGTCCGCGCCCGCATGGAAAAGAGCGGCTTCTCGGACGTCGCCGGACGCCGTGTCGTTCTAACCGGAGGAGCGTCTCAGCTTCCGGGGGCGAGAGAACTCGCCCAACGCATTCTCGATAAACAGGTAAGGCTCGGACGCCCCTTGCGCGTGGCAAGGCCGTCCACGCTGAGCACAAAGAACGGAGCGCCCGCCTTTACCGGCCTTTCGGACTCTGCCTCCGGCCCCGCTTTTGCGACAACGGCAGGATTACTTGCCATAGCCATGCAGCCCGAGTTGGCCTCCACAAGCATTATGCCCACGACCAGCCGTTCTCTCACCAGCAGCAGCTCGACGTTGAACCGGATAGGCCTCTGGCTTAAGCAGAATCTCTAAATCCAATGATGACGTTGGAAGATAAATGGAAGGCCGCCCAAACAAGACCCAGCGGCTTTGATTTTCTGCGCGTCGCCCTCTCAACCGCCATCGTCCTGTGGCACACCATCATAGTCTGTTACGGCGAGGGCGCTCAGCAATGGTTCTGGACGGGGCCGATGAGGCCCCTCGTCTACTTTATTGTTCCAAGCTTTTTCGCGCTAAGCGGCTTTCTCGTAGCGGGCAGTTTACTGCGTAACAACCTCCGCTCCTTCTTTGCCCTTCGTGCCCTCCGAATTTTCCCCGCCTTGGCGATAGAAGTCCTTTTGTCCGCCCTCATCATCGGCCCGATATTCACCGAACTCAGCCTTAAGGACTATTTCTCACATAAAGATTTTTTCGCGTACTTTCTAAATATAATCGGCAACATTCATTACTATCTGCCCGAAGTATTCACCAGCCTCCCGGAACGCCGCATCAACGTCCAGCTTTGGACGATCCCCTATGAACTCGACTGTTACATTGCCTTGGGGGCGCTATCTCTTCTCGGCCTCCCCAAAAGGCCCAAACTATTTACCGCCCTGACCATCGCTCTCGCCTTGATCGCTGCCACCGTCATTCCCTCCGAGAGTTACGCCTCAACCCTCGCAACCCAACCGTCCGGAGAAGTGATCATCCTTAGCTTTCTCTGCGGCGTTTCGATGTTTTTATGCAAAAAGCAAATCCCCTTCTCCCTGCCGCTTCTATGCATAGCTCTTGTCGCGGAAACGCAACTCGTCTGGATCGCTGAAGGAACCTTCTTTGCCGCAATCCCCATCGCCTACATTACGGCCTTCTTGGGCCTGACAAACGCGCGCTGCAACCCTATGAGCAAGCTCGCGAACTACTCCTACGGGGTCTTCCTTTATGGCGTCCCGGCCCAACAAGTGATCAGCGCGCTCTTTCCCGAGCATCGTGTATGGTGGTTCAATTTCGCGCTCGGATACCCGCTGGCGACATACTTGGCCGCTTGCTCGTGGCACGGAATTGAATCTCGAATTATGGAAAGGAAAGAAGCGATCCTCGCATCTCTCCCTAAGACTCACTTCTATACACTT
>CAZLIG010000059.1:2388-7941 GCA_964559415.1 uncultured Rhodospirillaceae bacterium | reverse complement strand
CGGCGCTGAAGGTCAAACGCGCATGGACCCGGCGATTTATCCGCACATAAGCTGTTTAACGCGCACCGCCATAAAGGCCAGATAGCGCGCTTCATTAGCTTTAAGAGGCATTTCAATGGCCTCCTTGTAGATAAAACTCGTGAGCTTCGAAAGCTCTTGCCGCGACAACCCGGCCTTGAACTCGTCATCGGCCTCAAGCAACCACCCGATAATCGCTCCCGGCATTGAGTTGTCAGGCGCAAGCTCGGCTGCCCGTTCTACAGGACGTCGCTTCTCCGCAAAAACTTTTTCAGGCGCAGAAATGCCCGGCTCGACCTCGACAATCTTGCCGACCGGAACCTTAAGTGCGGCGGAAATCTTGACGAGCCATTTTTGCTTAAGCGGAGATTTTCCGTTGATGAGTCGGCTCATGTGTGGCGCGGAAGTCCCGATCATCTTCGCGAGTTGGCGCGCAGAAATTCCACGCTTCTCGCTAAGCGCCTTAATATTGTTGGCAGGCTGTGCTTTCATTTTCATAAAGCAACCCTCGCAGGCAGGTGAAAATATAACACAAGTCGCCGCATAACATACTTTATTATGCGTGCGGCCTCCACTGATCCACATCGCGATTTTACTCTACAAACGACAGAGTCACAATTTCCACATATTCTTTATGCAATTGTCATGGAATAACTTTGACAAATAACAAAAAGAGTCACGCCAATGCGATTTCTTCCCGCACTTCTTGTAATGGCCTTCGTAATACCCGTTATGGCGGCAGAACTGCCGTCAGGACAAGTACCTGTTGATTCTGGCAAAGTTCTGCGCGGTGCCTTTGTCGAAGAGAAACAGGTAAAAGGACTGGACCAACCTCTCCGTTTCACGGGCAAGTTTGTGGTTGCTCCCGATTTCGGACTCATCTGGGGC
The DNA here is from genome assembly GCA_964559415.1 of uncultured Rhodospirillaceae bacterium. Classification (GTDB taxonomy): domain Bacteria; phylum Pseudomonadota; class Alphaproteobacteria; order UBA9219; family UBA9219; genus CAIXLI01. The sequence continues at coordinate 7,035 of CAZLIG010000059.1, read as the reverse complement.
GTCGAAAAACCGCTTGGTACATCGACCGTCGTTACGCGATCCAACGCAATTCAGGATGTCGGCGGCATCGCTATGAAACTCAAGATCAGAAAGCTAACTCAGATTTATGACATCGTAGGCCGCGCGCTAACGGGCAATTGGCACAGCCTTCAACCCGATTTCACGATCACGCGCACCGAAGATGACGGAAAGTGGCATATAACCTTAACCCCGCGCCCCGTCTCGACCGCAAAGCTTCCGTACGCCTCCATAGCGATCAACGGTGCGAAATTCGTCGAAAGTATCGTACTTAAACGCGCAGATGGCATTTCAGATTCTTTCACCTTCTCGAATGAGGAACTGTCGGAACTGCCCCTGACCGCGCAAGAAAATGCCTTGTTCGCGAAGGCCGGGAACTAACGGCCCTCGCCACTTTCGATTACGAGCATCGGACGCTATAATAGCCTTGTTACAAGGGGATACGCCATGCCCTATGAGACAAACGAGGATTTGCCGCCCCGTGTGCGCAATGTTCTCCCCGATCATGCGCAGGATATCTATCGCGCCGCGTTCAACAACGCGTGGGACGAATACGCCGATCCGGAAAAGCGCCGAGGCAGCGAAAGCCGGGAAGAAACCGCCCATCGCGTCGCATGGGCTGCTGTAAAAACGAAATATGCCAAAGAAGATGGCCGCTGGGAATGGAAGGAGTGAATGCCCTCGATTACCAACGCCGAAATCGTCGACAATCTCTATCGCCTCGCGGTCCTCCTTGAGATCGAAGGAGCAAACGAATTTCGAGTCCGCGCCTATCGCAATGCCGCCCGCACGATAAGCGAGCTCCCCGAAAGCGCTGCCGCAATGGTACAGGAAGGTGAAGACTTAAGCGAACTCCCGGGCATAGGCAAAGACTTGGCTGGAAAAATCGCAACGCTTGTGCAAACCGGCCATTTTCAAGCGCTAGAGCAAGAAGAAAAGAAGCTCCCGCGCGGTTTAGTCGAGATGACCCTCGTGCCGGGAATGGGGCCAAAGCACATAAAGCAGGTCTACGACTCCCTGAATATCGACAATTTGAATGACCTTGCCGATGCCGCAAAGGCCGGAAAGCTGCGAGAGCTTCCCCGCTTCGGGCAGAAACTTGAAGCTAAAATTCTTCAGGCCGTACAACAGCACAAAGGCGAACCTAAACGAACCCTGCTCGCGCGCGCGGAAGAAATCGGCGAAGCCTACCTCTCCTATCTCAAGGAAGACGAGAGCATTCAAACAGCGATCATAGCCGGAAGCTATCGCCGCCGCAAAGAAACGGTTGGAGACCTCGATATCCTCGCAACGAGCACCGCACCTGAAAAGGTGCTCCAGCGTTTTGTCGATTACCACGATGTAACGCAAGTCATCGCCAAAGGCCCAACGCGTTCCACAGTAATGCTAAGAACCGGCATTCAGGTCGATCTTCGCGTTGTCCCCGAACGGAGCTACGGCGCGGCGCTCCACTATTTCACAGGCTCAAAGCCCCATAACATCGCCATCCGCCGCATGGGCGAGGCAAAAGGCCTCAAGATCAACGAATACGGCGTATTCAAAGGCAAGCGCTGTATAGGAGGGCGCAGTGAGGAAGAGGTCTACAAAAGCGTCGGCCTCCCGTATATAGAACCCGAACTTCGTGAAGATCGAGGCGAAATCGACGCCGCGATGCATAACCGGCTTCCAAATCTGATTACTCTCTCCGACATCCTCGGCGACCTCCATATCCACACCACCGACTCCGACGGGCACGCAAGCATCGAAGAGGTACTGGAGATAGCGCGGGCCAGAGGTTACCAATACCTTGCAATAACGGACCACACCGAACGCCTTGGCGTAGCCCGGGGTCTTGACGAAAAGCGCAGGCGCGCCCAACTCGAACGCATCGACGCTCTCAATCAACGCCTTAGAAAGATAAAAATCCTGAAGTCCGCTGAAATCGACATCCACGAAGACGGAACCTTGGATCTACCCCAAACGATCCTCAAGGAATTGGACTTCACCGTCTGCTCGATCCACCACAAGTTCGATCTCCCCGCCGAAAAGCAAACCGAGCGCATCTTTCGCGCTATGGATAATAAATACTTTTCTATCTTGGGGCACCCGTCAGGGCGTCTCATTAACAAGCGCGACGCCTATCCGCTCGACATGGAAAAGGTTGTAAGAGGCGCGAAAGCCCGAGGCGTGTTCCTCGAACTTAACAGCCAACCCGATCGCTTGGACCTCAACGACATAAACGCCCGAATGGCCGCAGAAGCCGGGGTCCTCCTTTCAATCTCCACCGACGCCCACAGCGCGCAAGGTCTATATTTCATGCGCTTGGGCGTCGACCAAGCCCGCCGGGCTTGGATCGAACCCCGCCACGTGCTCAACACGCGCCCGCTATCCGAATTACGCCAACTATTTAAAAGGGGCTGGGCTTGCCGTGGCATCCCTCTTTGACGCCAATCAAAGTTCCCCTCCTCTCTTCTCCCTAATCTTCGAGAAAACCTCGCAACGGAGGGCCACATGACTTTTTTCAGTTATTTCTCGGGCCTGATAGCGATCATCATCATCGGCGTCGGCATTGCGCTCATGTACATAGAATTCCCCGACACTATCGTGCACCTCGACATTCGCCGCCCCAATCTCGTGATGCGCGCACTGGGGCTGATTATCATTCTTGGCGGCGTGCTAAGCCTTGGAGGAAGCCTCTATTCCGCGATCCGGGATTGGCGAGAGGGCGATGATGTCTCCAAAGCGGCGGAAACTGGACGCGCCCCTCCGGCGCCGGCCGTCGTCCCACCTGCGGCCCCCCAACCAGCTCCCAGAGTTCCATAACCGCATGGCAGACCATGAATACCCATATCCGATAGGAGCCAAGTGCGTACCAACAGCAGTAACCATTCCGGTGAATGGAATCTCGCTTCTTGGAGACATCTGCATCCCGCCCGAAGCCAAAGGGGTTGTGGTATTCGCCCACGGAAGCGGCAGTAGCCGCTTCAGCCCCCGAAATGTCTTTGTGGCGAATGCGCTCAACCATCGAAGCATCGCCACACTTCTGGTCGATCTCCTCACGCCTGAGGAAGAAACGATTGACGAGCGTACAAGAGAGTACCGCTTCGACATACCTCGCCTTGCGGGCAGACTGGCAAAAATCGGCGAATGGTCCGAAGCCCAAAGCCGCTTGAAAGGAATGAAGATAGGATACTTCGGCGCCAGCACGGGCGCTGCCGCCGCCCTCGTAGCAGCCGCCGAACAACAATCCTTGGTCGCAGCCGTCGTCTCAAGAGGCGGACGTCCCGATCTCGCGGGCGAAAAGCTCGCGCAAGTCCGCGCGCCGGTGCTTCTGGTCGTCGGGGAACGCGATGTCCATGTATTCCTTTGGAACAAAGCCGCGCTCGAACTGCTCCCCGCCGCCTCGCGGCTGGAACTTGTCCCCGGCGCAACGCATCTTTTCGAAGAGCCCGGGACACTGGAAACCGTCGTTCAACTTGCGGCCGATTGGTTCGAACGGCATTTCCAATAAAAGGAGCCGCTCTATGGCCGCAAAGGAAGGGGAGTCAAAATCAGGATTTTGGTATTTCGTCCTCGCACTCTGGGCGATCTTGGGCATCAACTACTATTTTGCCCAACGAGACATCCAGCAAATCCCCTACAGCAAATTCCAGCAAGACCTCGCCGAAAAGAAAATCGAAAAGGTTTACGTAGACCAACAAACGATCTACGGAGACTACGCCGCGCCAGTCAACGGCAAAAAGCGCTTTATCACCTCGCGCGTAAGCGACGACCTTGCGACAACCCTCCAAAATTCGGGTGTCGAATATACCGGAGTAACCCGCAGTGCGTTTTTCCAGGCACTGTTATCATGGGTTGTCCCCGCCCTCGTTTTCCTTCTGATCTGGTACTTCCTCTTTCCGCGTGTCACAAGCCAAGGCGGCAGCTTCATGGCAATCGGCACGAACAAAGCAAAAGTCTACGTCAACAAGGTGGATGAAGCAAAAGCCGAACTCGAAGAAATCATCGACTTCCTCCGAAACCCCGACAAGTACGGAAGGCTCGGAGCGCGAATCCCCAAAGGCGTCCTTTTGGTAGGGCCTCCCGGAACAGGCAAGACCCTTCTGGCAAAAGCTGTAGCCGGAGAAGCCAAAGTCCCTTTCTACTCGATCAGTGGTTCAGAATTTGTGGAAATGTTTGTCGGCGTAGGCGCTGCTCGCGTGAGAGACCTCTTCAAGCAAGCAAGAGACAACGCGCCCGCAATCATCTTTATCGATGAACTCGATGCGCTGGGCCGTGCACGCGGAGCCTTCCCAGCGGTTGGTGGCCACGACGAGCGCGAACAGACCCTCAACCAGCTTTTGGCCGAAATGGACGGCTTCGATACGAGCGAAGGCGTCGTGATCCTCGCCGCCACGAACCGCCCGGAAATTCTCGATCCCGCCCTCCTTCGCGCTGGCCGTTTTGATCGTCAGGTTCTCGTCGACAGGCCTGATATGAAGGGACGCATTCAAATCCTCCGAGTCCACACGCAAAAGGTCCGCCTTGCCGCCGAGGTGGATCTTGCGAAAGTAGCGGCCCTCACGACCGGCTTTTCCGGAGCGGACCTGGCTAACCTTGTAAACGAAGCCACGCTGCAAGCGACCCGCCGCAAAGCCGACGCCGTCACGA
>CAZLIG010000059.1:0-2307 GCA_964559415.1 uncultured Rhodospirillaceae bacterium | reverse complement strand
GCCGCGTTCTAACGCCCTTCGAGCGCCGCGTCGTCGCCTATCACGAGATGGGTCACGCTCTTGCCTCTATCGCGCTGCCGGGCGTCGACGCCGTCCATAAAGTCTCGATCATTCCCCGAGGCATAGGCTCGCTAGGCTACACAATTCAGCGCCCGACCGAGGATCGCTACATTATGACCGAAGAAGAACTGCAAAATAAAATTACTATGTTGCTCGGAGGCCGCGCCGCCGAGAAGCTTGTTTTCGGCCATACGTCTACAGGCGCGGCCGACGATCTCGTAAAGGCCACGACATCGCGCACAGCATGGTTACCCGCTACGGCATGGACGAAAAGCTGGGGTATGTGGCCTACGAGGAACCGCGAAGCGCCTTTCTCGATCAAGAAATTCACGTTGCCGAGAAAAAGTACAGCGAAGCCACAGCACGCCAGATAGACATGACGGTGCGCAACATCATTTCCAATTGCTTTGATCGGGCGATGTCGATTTTAAACCTTAATCGGGAAGTCCTCGAAACCTGCGTCGCGGAACTCCTGAAAACCGAGCGCCTCGAAGAGGACAAGCTCCGGGAACTGACCCGCCCGGTCAAAAAGTTCGAAAACGACGCAACCGCTCACTTGCCCACGTAGGCAATCCGCCAAATGGTCCCCGAAGCATCGTCGCTAACGAACAACGCGCCATCCGACGCAACGGCAACGCCCACAGGCCTGCCCCAAACGCTTCCATCGGAAATGACAAACCCGGTCATGAAGTCTTCATACTCACCCGTAGGCTCTCCCTTCTTCAGGCGAACCCTAACAACCTTAAACCCTGTCGGCGTCGACCTGTTCCACGACCCATGCAGAGCCGCAAACAGATCCCCCCTGTACTCCGTAGGAAACTGGCTGCCATCGTAAAGCGAAAGCCCCAGCGGAGCCGAATGAGCCTGAAAAAGCACATCCGGCGTCAACACCTTGGACTCACTCCCCTCGGCATTTGCCATCGCTGGATCTCGCTGCGGCCCGATATAATACCAAGGCCACCCGTAAAACCCTCCTTCTGTCACCCTCGTTACATAATCCGGCGGTACGTCATCCCCCAACCCGTCTCGCTCATTGACTGTCGTCCAAAGCGCCTTCGACGCGGAATCGAACGCCATCGAAACGGGATTCCGAAGCCCGGTAGCAAACAACCGCATATCGCTTCCATCCGGATCGAACGCAAGAATGGCAGCCCGGTTTTTCTCCTTCTCCAAGCCTCCTTCGGCAACATTTGACCCTGACCCGACGGAAACCAGCATGGTCGTACCGTCCGGAGTAAAAAGAATATCGCGCGTCCAGTGATGTCCCGTCGGCAGGCTTCGCACAACGATCTGGGCAGGCCCCCTCGCCCTCAAGTCGCCATTTCGATAAGGATACCGAAGCACCTTCCCTTCGGTAGCGACATAGACATATTTCGGATCGGGTCCAGTCGGATAAAAGGCAATTCCATAGGGTCTGTCCTGTAGTCCATCCGCAAACACAAAAGGTGCGGTCGCTTCGCCGCTTCCCGGCGAGGCGCGCAATATCCGGATGCGATTAGCTCCGCTCTCCGCCACAAACACGTCGCCGCTAGGCGACCGCCGCAACTGCCTGGGGGTTTTCAAGCCTCTGGCATAAGCCGTCACTTTAAAACCATCAGGAACTTTAGGGAGCGCGCCTTCTGGCGCCTGTACAATTCTAGGCCTCGCAACAGTCGACTGTGCTCTCTTGGGAGAAGGCATATCCGAAGGTCTAATCAGTCTTCGGATTCCCGGTACGTCTTTCGACCAATCGCCAAACGCGTTTGCGCCCTCAAGCACCTCGGAAGCGGCAAAAGCCTGAGCAGAAAAGCTCAGAACAAAGGCCGTAAGGATGCACATTAAAGCGCGCATAGGTAAATCCGATTTCGTTAGAGAGTCTTGAACGGCGACGCCCTTTCATCCACCAAATCCATCTTGCGAGTTCCTTCGACGGTGGAGGCTTGAGGCCCCTCAACTCCTTCCCCCTCGGCCAACACGACGCGAACCGTATCCCCGACCATAAGCTCCTCGAAATCCGGATGAATGACGCTATTTTTATGAAAATAAATTTCGCTATCGTCTCCAAGCCGAACAAACCCATACTCGGGAAACAGACCGCTCACTTTCCCTGTGAGCGGCACATCATGACGTTTCACATCATCCCTCTGAATGCGGGCATAGTCTTCAAGCTTCCGCGTTATCGCATTAAAGGCATCGTTGATCGTCGGCAATGGAGACTCGTGGCGCGGAATCCTCTCCGAACTCCGGCTGGCGACAAGAATTTTCCCC
>CAZLIG010000058.1:0-11239 GCA_964559415.1 uncultured Rhodospirillaceae bacterium | reverse complement strand
CCTAAAGTTTTAAAACGGCTATAACGCCCCTCATAATCCCATACGCCCAACGGTTTAGTAATACCTTTGATAGTTCGCGGTTCACATAGTGAATAGGGCAATTTATGAAAAGAACACGCCTTGCGCAACTTGTTCTCTAATTCGTTGTTATAATCTCTGAAATACTGTTTATACTTATCCCCGTTAGTTATCTTTACGCTGTCGGTGTCGCTATAAACGTAATCTTCACCCGCTGTTAATATAGCTGTAAATAAGTTCTTACGGGCGTAAGCGGTTATATAAATTCCCCACGCATAAAATAAGAACCTGTTTTTTGAGTTGTTATATTTATATATTTTTTCGCGCTTCATGTCATCACTTAGTTCGGTAGTTTCCCACTCACCGTTATAGGTAAATTCATCACGTAACGGGTTAGTCACACACATACCATAGGTAGAATTTAACATTTCTTTACTAATTAGATATTCAGTTTCTTTGCCCGCTACCCCTTTTAGTTCGGTTTTCTTTTTATAAAGTTCTAACACGCTTTTAATAAACGGGGTAGGTAGATACGCCCTTTTATAACAGTACATTTCACCTATTCGCATATCGCCCCATGTGTAGAACTTACTTATAATGTCGAAATCTATTTCGGTTATAGTGGTAGCTATTCGGGTAGCACATACTACGCGCCCGTTGTTCTCTGAAACGTTTTGTTTCATAAAACATTTAGATACACTAATAGGGTTATCGTTCACCTGTTTCGCGAATATATTTGTAAACTCAATATCAAAAACACAACAATATTTTTTTATCAGGAACTCAAAATGTTCTTTATTTTTTACCTGTATACGTACGCCCCTACTCATAGGGAACTGTTCAGCTACCATAACAGACGGGTAACTACTGTTAAAGTCGTAACTATCTACGTCTGTCATTACTTCGTCTGCATGGTAAGCGTTAGCGTGTGTAAACCCGCCCGCAAACGCCCTTTGCCATACTTGCCCAAACTCATCGGCGTCGTCACCTCCCCAACCGGAGCCGTCATCAAAGACATCCTCCACCGACTCTCCGAACGCTTTCCCCGCCAAGTCCTCCTGTGGCCCGTAGCCGTTCAGGGCGAAGGAGCCGCCGAGCAAATCGCCGCCGCCATTGCAGGCTTCAACGCCTTGCCCGGAACAAGCGGCATCGAGAAGCCAGACCTCCTTATCGTCGCGCGCGGCGGCGGCAGCGTCGAAGATTTAATGCCCTTCAACGAGGAGTGTGTTGTCCGTGCCGTAGCCAACAGCAAAATCCCCGTCATCTCAGCCGTTGGCCACGAGACGGACACGACGCTGATCGACTACGCCTCCGACCTCCGCGCCCCCACCCCCACAGCCGCCGCCGAAAAAGCTGTCCCCGTCCGTGCCGACCTCCTAACGCAGATCGAGGAAAATGGCTCGCGCCTGTTCCAAGCCGCAATACGCCTGACCCAAGACCGCCGCGAACGCCTGCGCCTGATCGAAAGAGCCTTGGGCGACCCCGCGCGCGCCATCGAACCTCTTGCCCAGCGCCTCGACGAAAAATCCGAAAGGCTAAGCCTCGCGTGGCGAAGCTTTCACGACCGAAGCTGCGCCCGCATGGATCAAGCCTGCGGCAAACTCCGCCACCCCCGAGACATCCTCGCGTTGGCGACCCAGCGCGTGAACGAAAAAGCCCAACGTCTCGTCACCGCCTGGCGAAGCCTGCACGAGCGCAACCTCGCACGGGTCAACCAATCCTCTGGCCGCCTCCGCCACCCCCGAGACCTGCTAAGCCTCGCCTCCCAGCGCCTCGCAAACGCCGATCAACGAATCCACTTCGGCTGGACCGCCCTCATCGCCCGCAAGCAAAGCCTCTTCGAGCAAAAAGGCTCGGTCTTGGAACACCTCTCCCCCCGCGCCGTCCTAGGCCGAGGCTACGCACTTGTTCAAGATGCCAAAGGACAGGTGATCGCCTCATCAAAGCAGGTAAGACCCGGCGACAAACTGAATATCGGATTCCACGACGGCGAGATCAAGGCCACCGCAGAGTAGCGGGAACTAGTAATAATAAGGCGTCTCTTTTGCCCACGAAGATTTTGGATACTTTCTATGCAAAAGCGAAAACCATTTTTTGCTCTGATTGTCGTTTGACGAGTCCCATTGGCATCTATTGATCGCCTCACCCTCCTTATAGCATTTGACAAGATAGTGCAGAGCCTCTGCCTCGGTATCCGAAGTCTCCTTGGTCTTCTCAAAATGCGAGGCCGCTTTGATAAAGTCCGAAATAGGCAGAACATAGCTCTTATTCTCGAAATGTTTTCTGCACGAAATGCACGCAACCGACAGTTCCGATAATGCATCGGAGTCAAAATGCCCAAGTTCCCGATACGTAGATGATTGTGGCCTTATATAATGCCTATACATATAAGCGCCGACAGAAACCAAGCTTGCCGGATCGTTCGGCTTCCGAGCCAAGACCTCAACTGCCCCTTTGATCTCAGTCGGCAAAGGCGTCCGAGCCTCCTTGTACAGCGCCGCCATCCCCATATAGTCGCGCCTAAGCAAAAGCTTCCGGAACAAAGCCTGTTCGATGGTCCCGCGCGTCTCGACCAAAAGAGCCGTCTTTCCCAAAACCTCCCGAAGGTCTTTTTCCGTCGCCGAAAACAAAGCAAAGTCGGAAAGTATCTCCTGACGCGTAATCCCCGAGTCCTTTCCAAAGAGCTTGTCGAATTCTCCCGCTCCGGCAAGAAGCGCGGCAATCTGAATTTGCGACTGATCGTCATGCGCCATGAACGCAACGCGCTTCCACGCAGCAACCGCAGCCTTGACATCCTTTTTCGCCGCCAAAGCGCGCGCCCTGAGAACCTCGGCACTTAAAGAAACGGTCGTGTTCTTGAGCGGCTCATCAGAAGCAAGCAACTCAAGAACCTTGTCATGCTGCTGCTGCCGGAAGAGGATATAGGCCCTAATAAAGCGCAGAACTTCAAGCTCCGCATCACTGCCGCTTCTTCTCTTTTCAAGCAGCGGCATGGCTTTGGTCCACCATTCGTTTGCAGCATTTTCCTTTTGAACGTCTGCGCCATCAGGATAACGAACCTGAATCGGCTCCGCCGTGAATACTTTGTAGGCCAAGGCGAAAGGCGAATCTTTTTCCGCGTCCGGATCGCCAACGTGATGATTTCGGTACTCAAAAAACGCCGCCACCCCGTTGGCAAGTTCGTCCTCCGACAAAAACGGCAAACGCGCAAGCGCCGTATTCAGATGTTGGCTAAGAACGTCGTTAAGCCCCGACTGCTCCCCGCTCAAAAACATCATTTTACGCTGAAGGTTCTTTGCGCTGTCCGCAAACACGCCATTGGGATAGCGAATGACATAACTTCCAAACGTCTTTTTAGCTTCTTCCAAAACCTTCTGATCCACTTTTTTGGCAGGTTCCCAATAGCCATCCCAAGACGCCTGGGCTTGGATCAGTTTTATGCGCCCAAGCATATAAAGCGCAGTCTGATGGAGCCATGAACTGGGTTTCGTCGGCGCTTTCTCCGCGACCTGCTTGAAAAGCTCAAACGCAGCTTCGTATTTTTTTTGATGGAATGCTTTCGCAGCTTCAAGGTAAAGGGGATATAAGCCCACACCCCGCCTCTGTTTCAGCGCGCCAATATCCTCATCGGCAGAGCCGGAAGAAGCCTTTGCGCATCCCTCGGGAATTTGTTGCCTCGCTCTGACAAACAAAGCATATCCATCTGTAACAGACGGGTCCTCAAAAACAGCCCGGAGAAAAGAGGCGTACCCTCCGACGACCTCTTCGGTGCAGTCAAAGGTAATATCTTTCGAGGAGAGAGCTAGTCCCTCATCCTTGATATTCTTAGAAGCTAAAAGACGCACGACCTCGCTGTTATAAGCTCGAAGGGCGTCTTCCGATATTCCGGCACTGAAATCGGAGTTAAAATGCTGTTCCAACGCCCGGCTAAACGAGGGCGCGTAATCCCGCATAAGCATCTTGAATTTCGTCAACGGGCCATAAACAACATCTTGCCCTGCAAGAAAACGATACATGGGGTCGATGTACGGAGGAGGGGAGTACACAGGGGGAAACGGCCCCATGCAAGCCGAGGCGCTTGCACTAATAAAGAAAATCACTCCGGCCAAAAGAGTTGGAAAAACACGGGTCATGGAACAGCCCTATTTCTGAATAAACAGGATGGTGCCGCGATAATATGGATGGTTGTAGATATCTGCAACAGCTCTCGGAGCATTCTGCTTTTCCAGCAGTCCCACCATAAAGGGATAATCCGCCTTCTTCAGCGCCTCGACATAAGCGGCCTCGTCGGCAACAGGCTTCCGCCCCTGATAGAACTGAAACACAATGGCATCCGCCGCAGATGCAATTCGCCTCAAAGCGCGAGCATCTCCATTAACGAGCCAATCGCATAGCCCCGTGACGCTCAATCTCTCGGCTTTGCCCAAACGCGCTCTAAGGGACTCGATAAAGGTGCCATAGGCCTCCAGCTTCGACGTTGGCACATCGGCATCGATCTGAAGCCCTCGAATCTCCACCGCATGGCGCTTCCATGCTTCAGCCGTCTTTCTGTACACCGCGACGATGACTTCCGGATCGGGCAAACGCCCTTCTTGCCGAAAAACAAGATGAAGGTGCTTCCTCTCCCGCATGGGATAGGGGAAAAGCCCATTTCGCCTAAACCCGGCTTTACCTGCGCTGTCTGCGAAGGTCCCCTGAAAGACATAAACGGAGCCGCTCCCTTCAGCCGGAAGATCGTTTTCCGTTATCCCCGCCCATATCCAATAAGATGGATGGTCACCCCGAAAGACCTCAGATCGAGCCAAGCCCGCGCCGCAGACGCAGATCAAAAGCGCCGCAACAAGAAAGGAAAAAGTCTTTGGGTTCATAGCGCGCCACGTGATCGAAGCAAACTTGAACAAACCCTATGCGTCTCAAAGCCCGTTTTAACGGCTCATAAAAAAAGCCCGCGCCTCCCGACGCGGGCTTTTCCAAGTTCCAATTTAATTAAACCGAGCTCTTGGCACCGTCCGAAGCCGCGCCATATCGAACGGCCGCGCGCAGTTCAAGGCTGCTTTTGCCTGCGTCGATGACGGCTGATGGTCATCTCCAAGCTCTTCTCTGAGAACCGTCGCAAGCTTGAAAGCCTCTGCTTTGTTAAGTCGTACGCTCAGCTCAATTTGATTGCCGCAACATCCACCTGCTCGCTGAAATAATCTGCCGACTTCGCTGCCGCCGCCGACCGCCACATCAATTTCTGCTTTCTTGAACAAGCCTTGAGCATACTCGGATGCTTTCAAGCTGCTGGTCTTCATCGTAAGGATACCGTGAGCGTTCAAATAAACGCGTGTTCCGTTTGTCCTGTCGCTTTTGTTGGTTTTCAAAGCTTCAACTAAAAGATCTTTGCTGGCCTGTTGGATAGAAGGTGCTTGGTCTGTGGACATGGTCATTCCCATAAAAATGATGCCGAATAAGAAAGCAATAGAAAGGCGAAATCCTTTCGTCAATGCGAAACCATCACCTATTATGGTTAATAAAAAAAGCTAGCGCTTTGTAAGGCAGACTTTCCAATCATTCCCTTAACCGCAGAAGTTAAAATGAACCCCTGTCTTCTTGGTATTGGTTTGTTGTGGCCTCCGATAAAAAGGAAGTAGGGTGATTTCTTCACGAATACTTCGGGCGATTTTCAACGAAGCGTTAGAAAGAGCACACTCCGAGGAGAACAGCGATTTCGCGCAAATGACGCTATTCTTCCCGTCTCTCAGGAAATCTATCTCATCGATATCCAGCTCGCACACGACCTTCTTTATGAAGGCGTGATCTGCAGAAGGAGGCCCGCTGTCCTGAACGCTTGCTCCCGGAGGTATGGCCAACACGTTGACTTTAGATGGCCTTCCGACGACTTCCAAAAATGTTTTAAGCGCAACGGGAAAATTTGCTTTATCGGGGGTAACGTTTAAAGTTTCTTCAAATTTTTCCGCCAGTATGGTGGCAAGCTTGAGAGCTTCTTCATCATACAGCTGCACGCCTATTGACTGGCGTTTTTGCCCATGCAGGCTTTCGTTTGCTTGTCGGCGGAATTGAAGCAGCGTAACCAAATCCTGCGCCTCAGCGGAGGCAACTTTCGAAAAACTTCTGCCATTGCCGATGGAGATGGTTTCCGCGCTTTGCAAAAACGCATCAAGGGCAAAAGCAAGTCCTTCGGGATGTTTGCTCAAAACTGTTATATGGCCAAAAGGATCTTGATCGACCTTTGTATGATGAAAGTTGTTCGCATCAATAGTCGCGCGTAGCAGAACCGCACAAATTGTTTGCGGCGTAGGCAACGGTTCCCCTGCAGTTTCGTTATGCACATTTGTAGCCATGTTATTCTCAAAATATGAAGCCGAAAAAACTCGAAACAGCGTAACCGCACCAAATCCTTTCGCCAATGGTTTATTGGCCTTAGCAGTTAGTTAATGATAAAAAAGCCCGCGCCTTGCGACGCGGGCTTTTTCCAGAAAATCAAAGGCTTTTACGCGGCGGCAGTCTTGGCTGCAGCGCGGTCCTCGTCGCTCTCGCTCGGATCAAGCGCCGAAGTCGCAGCCTCGATAGCCTTGCGACGGGACTCGTAAATGACTTCCGCCATCATCGAAACCAGAGCGCTCGCCATGCCGAACAATTGAAGCGCTTCGTCCACAGTAGCCGAGGAGTCCGAAACGATCAGCGGGTTGCGATAGTGTTCCTTGATCTGGGCAAGCATCTGGACGACGCGCTTGTCCGGACGTGGATTGCGGTCTTCCTCATCCGCAAGCACCATAAGCTTCTTGATGTACATGGAGTAGTTCCTCTCCGCCTTGGCCGGGACAGCACCGATAAACACCTCGTAATAAACGCGAAGCGTCATTTCGATCGCCCGAAGAGTATGAACGACAGCGGCAGTACCGAACCCGAACGCAAGCGCGCGGCCTGCATTGCAGAATTCGTTCTGCGCATCTGTCGGAATGACGGTCCGAAGATTCTCGGCAAAAATCTCATGCGCGTTTTCTGCAAGGTCGTAGGTCGAGTAGATGCCGCACTTGTCGGAGACGTACGTCGGTGCGCAGTTCAGTTCCGCCGCGAGGGCGTGTTCGAATTTTTCGACAAGTCCGCGAAGCATCGCAAGCTCGTGTATATCGATGCGGTCTTCCGTTTCCCGTGCCTTAAGCTGCTTGCTGGCAGGGTCGATGAAGTAGCGGTTGAAAATCGCGCCGATCTTGTTGAGCAGCTTGACTGCATCGGACTTCGACGTGGACAACGCGATAACGTCGCCCTTGATGAAGCCATCGAGGAGCGTTTGGGCCTCGCTCAGCGGAGAAAACATATCCGCCACGCGAGCGCCGCCTTCGGCAGCAAACAGGCTGTGAAGTTTCGCACCCAATTCATAAAAACGATAGGAGTTTAGTTGCTTCATTCGATTTTCCGTATTTAGAGTCTGCGCTTGGGGAATGGCGCCGGAGTGCCTGCGCAGGCCACACATCCGACTCCCTGGACCGTTTGTGAAGCGAGGAGGAAGTCGCTTCAGCCTTAAAACCGTTACGATCCCGAACCGGCATAGTCAACGTGAGATTATGGTTAATGAAAAATCACAGCATTCGTTCACGTTCGGTATTTCTACTGAGTCCTTTGTTGCTCATGCGCTAAATCAAAATTGCCGCGCAACGTATTGGCGGAACAGTGCGATGAAAAGGCGATTGGAGAATCGGTCTTCTTTGCCGATAATCAACCTGTCTTCATTTCAGGAGTTTCCCGTGACCGATATTTTTGTCGTAGACGATCAGCATCCCGAAGATCTCGCCATGCTGCAGGCATTGTATTCGCGCAGTCCCGCAAGCGTCACGACGCATCTCGAAAAGCTCAAGGCATCGGGCAGCGGCAAGTTTATGGATCAATATTATGTCGGTTACGGCCACGCTTCGATAGGCGACTGCGGCGTAACGACGGTATTCATCGAACAAGTCTCGATGCTTGTCGCAAAAGCCGTCCAAGACAATCCCTTGTACAACGGTCAGGAAGCCTCGACGCGCTACCTCGATTTTTCAAAGCAATCCGTCGTCGATCCCTACGATGTTCCCGCGTCAAAGACCATCCAATCGAAATGGATGGAGATATATAACCGCGTGCTTCCATTGCTTACGGAAGGCCTTAAAAAACGCTACCCGTTCGATGCAGCCCAGTACAAAACCGAAAAAGTTTGGCAAAACGCCCTCTACGCCCGCGCCTTCGATGTCGCACGTTCGCTGCTTCCTCTCGGCACAACAACGCTTTTAAGCTGGACGACTTCTTTACGCGCCGCGCGAGACCACGTTCGCCGCCTCAAGCATCATCCGCTTCCCGAGGTCCGCGAGGCAGCCCACAAGATTTTCGATGGCCTGATTTCAAAATATCCGCACAGCTTCAAGCAAGCCGACATCGAGCTTCCGGGCAATCCCATCGACGCCTACGCCGCTCAGAATTCGATGCGCAACGCCTTTGTCGGCGCGGAAGATATCATCAAGCGTTTCGCGCTCGGCCCCGAAGAGATTAAGCAAATCAGGGCAGGGGCCGTTCTGTCGCGCACGCAAAGCATAGACCTTTCGGCTCTGCGTACTTACGAAAGCGAAGTCCTCTCCTCCCGTCCGCGCTACGCTCCCTTGCCGTGGCGTCTCGAGTCCTATGGCAAATATAACTACATCTTCCTTCTCGACTTCGGCTCCTTCCGCGACCTCCAACGCCACCGAAACGGCGTCTGCCAAATCCCGCTCATCGATGGCCGCTTCGGACTAAATCCGTGGTACACGGCTCAGTTCGAAGAGAACCTGTCTCCCGATGAAGCTGCAAAGCTGAAGGAAGAAATCGCCGCCCAATTCAAGGCCATTGGCGACCTGCAAAAACAAGTCCCCGCCGCAACCCCGGCCCTGAACCAGTATTATTTCCCGATGGGCACGCAAGCGCTCGTTCACGCCTCGTACTCCGTCCCCGAGACGGTCTACATCGGCGAACTTCGTTCGGCAAAAACAGTGCACCCGTCTCTGCGCCCCATCGCCCAAAAGATGCTCACGATCCTCGAACGCGACATTCCGAAAATGGCGCTTTACGGCGACCGCGACGAAGACAGTTGGACCGCAAAGCGCGGCGAACAAACAATCAAGGAAAAGAAAGGAGACGCAGCATGACCAACACCCAAGCAATTATCATCGGTGCGGCGCTTATCGCCGGAAGCATCTTCGCCACAAGCCAAGGCGGCACAGCCCATGCAAACATGGGAGGACCCTACCAGCTTATGCGTCATAGCAACCCCTCCGCAAACGCCGGCGTCTTCCGCATCGACACCTCAACCGGCGGCGTAAGCTACTGCTACATCAACGCCAGCCAAGCCACAACCTGCACCGCCGAGATCCGATAGACGGCGCAATCATATACCAATCCCTCTCCGCCGCGCTAGCGGGGGAGGGCGGGGCCCATCGCAACGCGATGGGAGGGTGAGGTGGTCTATTCAACAAAGCTGCATCACGCTCTAATCGTGAAATCTTACTTCTCATCCATCGGAGGCTGAGGCCCTCTGCCGTCCTTCTCATCTCCGAAAGGAGGCGGAACTTGCCGCGTAAGCTTCTGAGCCAGCCCCTTCCTCTCATCCTCGGACATCTGACTGATCCTCGTAGCGGCCCGCTCCCGAGCTTCCATCCTGACGCTCTTTATCGCCTCATCGACATCGCCGAAGTGCTTAAGCGCCTCTTCCTTGGAAACCGGCCCCTGTTGAAGTTTTGCGGCAAAAGCCTCCCTCAACTCCTTCATCTGGGTGAACTTCTCCCGCATCCGCTCCTCGTCGGCGCGAACCTCACCGGGACCAAACAAATCCCCCGGACCCATCATAGGCGGAGCAAACATATGCGGCCTGTGCAGCCTCCCAAAATGCTGATCCATCGGCGCAGGCAGCCTTGAGCTGCTCATATTCCCTAAAACGAAAGCAACCAAAAAGATATTCGCCGCAACGGAGGCAAAAAGCGCAACCCGGCCTTTATTGGATAAACAACAGTCGCTCATAATGACACCTCTTTCCATGAAGTTGGTCCAAATACAGTCTCGCCCAAATAAGTCGAAACCGAAGACGATGCGACCTCCGAGGTCATAACCGTCTCAGAAGAGGATAGGGAAGAACCCGACCCTATCCAGAACCCAAAAACCGCCGCCGCCGCCAAAGCCGCCGCTTCATTCAACCAGCCGCCCGCAAACGAGTTCAAAAAGCGCAACGAAAACACCTTCCCGCTGCGCGGCTGTGAAGCAGACGCGTGCGCCACAATCTTGTCCAGCAAAGCATCGCGCGAAACCGCATCAATCTCCTCGACGCGATACTCGGCCAGCCACTCCTTAAGTTCACGATCCGGTTCTTGCGTCATCCTGCTCTCCAACTAGATAATTTTTCAGGTTCTGCTTCGCCCTGAACAGCAACTGCTGATAAGCCCCAAGCCCCAGTCCCATACAGTCCGCCGCATCCTGATTGCTCATCTCTTCATAAAAATTGAGAACGATAGCCGCGCGCTGCCTGTCAGGAATCTTTTGCAAAGCGCCTTTAACTTGTGCCCACCGCTGGCTCTGAATAATCGTCTCTTCCGCCCCCCTCGTTTCGTCGGCGATGCCGTCGAATTCATCTGTTGTCTGAGGAACAAACCTGCGCTTCCGGTCAAGACACGCATTGAAGATCACCCGATACAGCCATGTCGAAAACTTGGCCTCCGGCCTCCACCGCCCCGATTCTTTCCAAACCTTCAGGCACGTCTCTTGCATCACGTCCTCTGCATCCTGCCGGTTGCCGAGCATCCGTTCGGCAACCTTAACGCCCCGAGCCAAGTGCCTCCCCACAAGCACCCGATAGGCGTGCAAATCGCCTTGCGACGTCCGCTGCATCAGCTCGTGATCGGGCGCTTGATCAAACACTTCTTCATCTCTTTCCTGCGCCGCATTCAAGCGGCTCTCTTCATTCAACGGGATGCAAGAGCAAATCTTACGGTTCCCATAGGCAAAACCTACCACAGTTAAGGTAAATATTGCCTCCAAAAAACGGTGCGTAAGTTTTGAGGATACAACGCGTTAGATGGTTAGGCGTTTTGGTGAGGCAGGATGCAACCGTCTCAACCTCAACTCTAAAGGAAGCACTATGACCCCCATCTCGATGCAAGGAAATATGTCCCAGCAGGTCGCGGGGATGCTTTACAACAAAGGCGTCTCAGGCCAGGGCAAAGACCAC
>CAZLIG010000057.1:0-11356 GCA_964559415.1 uncultured Rhodospirillaceae bacterium | reverse complement strand
AACGCTCCGCCCTCCACCGAAAACTCAAGCTGCTCGGCGTTCACGGCAACAGCAACGAAAACCACGCCATTGTTTCAGAAAACATCAATTAAAACGCAAGCAAGCGTCCGCTCCCTCTCGTCATTCCGGCGAAAGCCGGAATCCAGAGCCGAGCGTCCGCGAGGTATAAGAGTCATAAAAGAACGCACCGCACGCAACTCGCATTACTCGAAAACCATAGACCAATGAACGAACCCCTTCCCCGCGCCGTTATCTTCGACTGGGACAACACATTAGTAGACAGTTGGGGCGCAATTGCCGAAGCCATCAACTACGCCCGCGCCCGCTACGGCCTGCAAACTTGGAACCACGAAGAAATCATGGCCAACTGCACGCGCTCAGCCCGAGAGTCCTTCCCGGAGTGGTTCGGGGATAAATGGGAACAAGCGTGGGAGGACTACTACAATTATTTCGTCAAAGTCCGGCAACGCATGGGCATTAACAAAGCTCATGGCGCAACCGAGCTTCTTGAATGGCTCCAAGAAAACAACATCCCTGCGGTCGTCGTCAGCAACAAGTCGGGAACGTATCTCAGGCAAGAAGCAGTCCACCTCGATTGGAACAAGTACTTCGCCGCCATCGTAGGCGCCCACGACGCCCCTTTTGACAAGCCCGCGCGCGAACACGCCGACCACGCCCTAACCTTGGCGGGCCTCATAAACGGCCCCGATATTTGGTTCATAGGCGACAGCGAAACCGATGTCGCGTGCGCCCGCAACGCCGAGTGCTGCCCCGTATTGATTGGCACCGCGGACCACGCCAAAAAACTGGACGTCGACCGCTTTTTCCCCGATTGCCAAGCGGTCATGGAACACCTAAAAAGTATTGCAAATGCGCTATCCAAACAACCGGAGGTTTGATAAATTGGAGTATCGCGCCCTTGACGATGCATTGCTTTCAGCGCCGCAGGAATCTAAAGAATAGTCAAAACTATAAACGGGCTAATAACCCGTAATTAGAACAGAAGGAGTCCCATGAATAGCTACAAGCCCAATTTACAAGACGAATTTCTCAAGCTTCTCTGCGATCAAAACGGCGCGGCAACGATATTCCTCATCAACGGCGTCAAGCTTCAAGGCGTGATCACCGCCTTCGACGACAACTGCCTTCTGCTCCGCCGCGAAGCCCACGAGCAACTTGTCTATAAGCGCGCCATTTCCACAATCATGCCGCACGCCAACATCACCTTGGTAGGCGACGGCGCGACCGATAACGAAGCCCGGTGACAGAAGCTTTTACAGATATCTCCGGCATCCGCCACAGCGAACGCGCCTTGGTGCTGAACCCGGTACTGAAGTCCGAAAAGGACCGCTTCTTCGATGATGAGGCCTTGGAAGAAGCGGTAGGCCTCGCGCGCGCAATCGACCTCCAAGTCGTTCACGCCGCGACGCTTTTCCTCTCAAGAACTGTCCCGTCCTCCTTGCTCGGCGAAGGTCAGGTCGAACAAGCCGCACAGCTTGTCCAAGATCAAAATATCGTTGTAGCGATCATCAATCACGCGCTGAGTCCGGTCCAACAAAGAAACCTCGAAAAAGCGCTCAAGTGCAAAGTTATCGACCGCGAAGGCCTGATCCTTGAAATCTTCGGCGACCGCGCCCGCACCCGCGAGGGCAAGCTGCAAGTCGAACTTGCCGCGCTCGACTATCAGAAATCGCGGTTGGTGAGATCATGGACGCACCTTGAACGCCAACGCGGCGGCTTCGGCTTCATGGGCGGCCCCGGTGAATCCCAGTTAGAGGTCGACCGCCGCCTGATCACCGACCGCATCGCGCGCATCAAGCAGGAGCTTGAACAGGTCCGCCGAACGCGCGGTCTTCAACGCGAAGCCCGTCAGCGCGCCGAACAGCCCACAGTCGCTTTGGTCGGCTACACGAACGCCGGAAAGTCGACGCTCTTCAACAAGCTCACGGGAGCCGAAGTCCTCGCTAAAAATATGCTTTTCGCCACGCTAGACCCCACCATGCGCGGCGCAAAGCTCCCCGATGGCCGCGAAGTCATCTACTCCGACACTGTCGGTTTTATCTCAGACCTCCCAACGCACTTGGTCGAAGCCTTCCGTGCCACCCTTGAGGAAGTCGTCCAGGCCGATGTCATCCTGCACGTCCGGGATATCTCACACCCCTACACCAAGAACCAGCGCGACGCCGTATTAGATATTCTAGGCGACCTCGGCATAAGCGCCGACGATGAACGCCTGATCGAAGTCCAAAATAAAATCGACTTGTTGCCGGAGGACGAACGCGCCCGCTTAGCCAAATACTCCGCCCGAACCTCGGAAGAAGCGGGTAGGGCGATCCCTCTTGAGGGCCTGCGAATGGAAGCCCAAGGCGGAACAGCCGGAGTCTCTGCTCTAACCGGCGAGGGCGTTCCCCAACTTCTCCGCCTTATCGAGAGACGCCTAAATGCCAGCCGCCGCCAATACGATATCACGGTAGCCCTCTCTGACGGCGCAGCCCTGAGCTGGCTCCACTCCCGAGGCAAAATCCTAAAGCGCCGCGATACGAAAACGGTAGCCCACGTAAAAGTCGAACTAGACCCCGCAGACTATGGCCGCTTTAAAGCCAAATTCGAATCCCAATAGATTTTGATGTTTGTCCCCATGCGCGTAAAAGGATAGTAATAGAAAAAAAGAGTACGAGTCGGTCCATGAATTCAGTCGATCCCGTCGCCATACAGAAAATCATCGAGGAAGTCGCCGCGACCGAGATCATGCCGCGCTTTCGCAATCTCCAAAACGGCGACATCGAGCTGAAGGACGTTAATGACCCTGTCACGGTTGCCGACAAAGCTGCCGAAGAAGCTCTTATAAAGCGCCTGACCGATGCCCTCCCCGGAAGCACCGTCGTGGGCGAAGAAAGCCACGCCCGAGATCCCCGTATCCTGTCGCGTTTCAGTGGCGACTCCGATGTCTGGGTGATCGACCCCATCGACGGCACCCGCAATTTCATTGAAGGCCGCCGTGAATTCGGCGTCATGGTTGCGCAAGTCCGCCGCAAGGAGACGGTAGCTGCGTGGATTCATGACCCCAACACGGGCCACACGCTCGCCGCAGAACGCGGGGCAGGGGTCTGGTGCCAAGGCAAAAAAATGCTTCTCGCCTCGCGCGATCCGGCTATCCCAAGGCTAATCGTAATCGGCTCGCGCCTGAGGAAAATGCTGAACCAGCCCGAAATGGCCCCTGTCATCGGCGCTCTTCCTGCCTTGGCTATCGGCTCTGCCGCCGCGTTCGACTATGCCCGACTCTTCACGGGCGATCTTCAATTCGCCAACAGCACCGCCCCCCGCGCCACAAGCCTATTGTATCGTATCTCGAAACCATGGGACCACGTTCCGGGCCTCTTCCTTCACGCCGAAGCCGAAGGCTATTCCGCCGACTTCTACGGAATGCCCTACGATGTCCAAAACGGCAAATCGGGCCTGCTTCTGGCCTGCGATAAAGAGGCTTGGTCGCAGGTCTACGACACCATTAAACCCTCAATCGGCAACATTTCCGCAATAGAGGGGTAGGAACCTCAAGAACGTGTCGTTTCGAAGGGGTAATGTCCTGTATAGGCCTCACAAAGAGCCACGACGCACGCGAATCAGTCCGTTCGAACCCCAAATCCAGCCACAATATTGCGTATCCGGGCCACAACACCCTTTTTTCACCCGAATCATGCCGTTTTCTCTGGACCTTTCCGCGACTCAGTGCCTAGTTCTCGCGAAGCACCCCCAATAACCCAGCATTTCGCAGGTAAACTGCGTTTTGACGTGGTATCGTTGCAATACCAAAACAAAAACAAGTCTTTGTGAAATACTTTTATTCCAGAACATGAGAAAGAAGTTGTTTTTACCCTGAAAAAGGGCGTATGGAGCCAAAATTCCCAGATTGCCTAAAAACCTTCTGGAGGTTCAACTGCTTACGCGGTGATCTTAAACTGGTGTGAAGGTGGAGAGCAAAATGGCCAAGCCGCAAGTATTCATCGATGGGGAATCCGGCACCACCGGACTGGAAATCCGTAAGCGGCTCGAAAGCCGCTCTGATATCGATATCCTGAGCATCGCCCCCGAAAAGCGCAAAGACCAAGCCGAACGCAAAAAACTTCTCAACGGCTGCGACCTCGCAATCCTCTGTTTGCCCGACGAAGCCGCCCGCGAGGCCGTTTCTCTGATCGATAATGCAGACGTCCGCGTCATCGACGCCAGCACCGCCCATCGCACGGCTCCGGGCTGGGTCTACGGCTTCCCCGAAATGACGAAGAATCAGGCCGAAAAAATCCGCAAAGCCAAGCGCGTCGCCAACCCCGGCTGCTACCCAACGGGTGCCATAGGCCTAATACGCCCCTTGGTGGATGCGGGGATCGTCCCGTCATCCTATGGCATCACTGTCACCGCCATGTCCGGTTACTCCGGCGGCGGCAAGGAACTAATCGCGATGTGCGAAAGCGGCGAAAAGAACGAACGCGCCTCGTCCTATTGCCTTTACGGTGTCGACCAGCATCACAAGCACTTGCCTGAAATGCGCGTCCACGGCGGACTAACGCAAGAGCCAATCTTTCTTCCCGCCTATAGTTGTAATATCTATCGCGGGATGCTTATCACCATTGCCATGCGCCTTGAGGAGTTGAGCAAACTTACCGGAAGGAATATTGATGCAAAAGCCCTCCACAAAGTTTTGGCGGACCATTACGCAGGTCAAAAATACGTTCGCGTCGAACCGTTGCAAACAAAGCTCGAAAAAGGTTTTGTTTTGACGCCCCAGGCGCAGAACGAAACGAACAATCTGCAACTTCGCGTGATCGCGAATGAAGAAAAGCAGATTGCGATCTTGACGGCGTGCCTCGATAATCTGGGCAAAGGAGCCTCCGGCGCCGCCGTTCAGAATGCCGAAATCATGTTGAACTTGGGGCAGGGCTAGCCCTCATTTAATGGAAGAGCCAATGCGAACACAACGACAACTCCGTGTAGGCGAAGAAATCCGCCACGCCCTAGCACAAGTTTTGATGCGCGGCGATGTGCCGTGGCCGGAAGGACTCAAGCCCCCGACCATAACGGTCACTGAAGTCCGTATCAGCCCGGACCTCAAAAACGCGACCGTCTTCGTCATGCCTTTGGGCGGTGAAAAGCTCACCGAAACAGTCAAGGCCATGAACCATGGGGTAGGCTTCTTCCGCTACGCCGTCGGCAAAACCGTCAAGCTCCGTCACGTCCCGACGTTAAAGTTCGTAGCCGACGAAAGCTTCGACACCGCCGAACGCATCGAAAAGCTCCTCCTCGAACCCGAAGTCGCAAAAGACCTCAAACCCAAAAAAGAGTAAAGCGCCGCTTACCAGAGGCATATCCCCTCTCCGCCGCTCTTGCGGTGGAGGGCGATGGGAAGGTGAGGTGGTATTTCCGCTGTCTCAAGTCACTCGTTAGTCATCCCGCCGAAAGTCGGGATTCAGCACGCCGCGCCGCAGCGCATCGAATGCCGTCGAGAACCTCTATACCGTTTCCGGCTGCTTTGCCTCCGCAGGCTTAATCCCCGGAATCTCAAGCGACGGCATCCCGAAGAAATACCCCTGCATATAATCGATTGGTGTATTTCGCAGCCACGCCGCCGCCTCTTGCGTCTCTATACCTTCCGCAACGGTCTGAATGCCCAGGCCATGAGCCAGCTCAATCAACACCTTCACAAGATGCTGTGCCTCGTGATCGGTAAGGACATCCTGAAGAAGATCCTTGTCGATCTTCATGATCGATAGTCCCAGCTCACGCAAATACCGTATGGACGTGGAACCCGCACCAAAATCGTCCAGAGAAACCCGCGCTCCCATCTCGCCCAAAGTCGCGATAAGCCTGCGCGTAGCGGAAATGTCAACAAGAACCGCAGTTTCTGTAATCTCGATAACCAGTCGCTTTGCGACATCGGGCCTATGTTCGAGCAGACGGCGCACAAAATCCGAAAAATCCGGCTGCGAAGCCGAGAACCCTGAAATGTTAACCGCTAGACCTAAGCCGGGAACCGCCTCCATGTCGCGAATGGCCATCTGAAGCACAAGCCTGTCGAGCTGACCGGCCAAACCCAATTGCTCAATGGTCGGAACGAACGCTGCCGCAGGAATCGGTTTTCCATCATCGCCAAACATACGCACGAGCGCCTCATAACAAACCGGCTCGGCTGTGTCCGCACTGACGATCGGTTGATAGGCAAGCCTGAAACTCGAGTTCTTGAACGACGTCTTGATTTGCTCCGTCAATTCGAGAAGCTGCCTGTTTTCCTGAACCCTGATCGGGCTGTCTATATATTCGATAAAGTTGTTGAGGCCCCGTTGATGAGCCATATGCAACGCTTGCTCGGCGAAGATCATCGCCTCATTGGCATTTTTCGCGACGGTGGGAACCCGCACGCCGCCAATGGAAACGGTAATATGCAGAGGCGCATTCGCCGCGATAAGAGGGGAGTTCCTGAACTCGTCAATAATCCTGTCTGCAAGGGCCTCGATATCGTTGCCCAAAGGTTCTGGAAGAATGACGCCAAACGTATCGCCTCCAACGCGTCCAAGAATGGCGCGCGTCGGAATGATTTGCGCAAGCCGATTGGCCACGCCCCGCAAGACGGCGTCTCCGCCCTCAGCGCCAATAGCTTCGTTAACGAACGACATCTTGTCCACGTCGATGACAAGATAAGCCCCAACCCTGCGCGCCATCTTCGAGTTTTCAATCATGCGCGAAAGCTGGGCATGAAGGGCATGGCGCTTAAAACATCCGGTCAACCCATCGTGCAACGGCTCCTCGCTGATAATCGGAGCTTTCATGGGCTGCTCGATTACGCGCCAAATGCCTCGTTGCCTAATCGGCTGTTTTTCTTTTGCACTAGCATTATCGCAACGGCCCCTTTCATGAATCCACAAAATGCCGAGAGAGGGGTTCTTGATGCGAAATTGCCGGTTAAGCGTGTTCGCTTCTCCGCTGAAGAAAATGTGCAGATCGTCCGGATGCAGAACATGGAAAAGCGCCTGGGAATCCTTCGGAGGCTCGTCCCCCGAAAACAAGGCTTGCCAGTTGCCGTACCAGTAAATTGCATCTTGTGCGAGATCCCAATCATAAGCGACATCGCCCGCCGCCTTCAGAACCTCGACAAAGTCTAAACCATCGGTCATTTGAGACAGACTCTCTGCATTCCTGTACCGACCAATCCTAGGCGTATGGTGTTAACAATTCATAAAATGGCGCTTCATCCAGCCCCTCCGAACGCATATAACCGTATGCCCCCGCAATGAAATTCGCGCGATGCTAGAACTTGATGCCTAGAACGGCATCAAAACATCATACAGTTGAGAGCCATATCGCGGTTGCTGAACGTCGTTGATCAGCCCCTTTCCGCCATAATTGATCCGTGCCTCAGCAATCTGATCGTAGGTAACGGTGTTGTCCGCCGAGATATCCTGAGGCCGAATAACCCCGCTAATGTTCAGTTCGCGCATATCATAGTTCACATTGACCTGTTGCTTGCCCTCAACAACAAGGTTCCCATTAGGCAGTACCTGCACGATAGTTGCGGCAATCCGCAAGTCGATCTGCTCCGCGCGGCCAATCGACCCCTTGCCGTCATTGCTGGTCTCGCTTCCCGTATCAATCAGTGACGTCGGATCAACCGCGCTAGGAAGAAGCTTGTTCAGCTTGCTCTCATAGCCGAGAAAGCTCGACAGATTGGCCGTGTCAGAGTTGGACCGGGACCTCTTGGTCTGATTGGAAATCTGCGCCTGATCATTGATCGAAACGACGACTGTAAGAATGTCGCCCACCCGCGAAGCCCGGTGATCCCTAAAAAACGCACGCCCGCCCGTTTCCCAAAGCGAGTTCGGTTGCCGTTCGTTCAAAGAAGGCGCAGGCATCGGCATCTTGACCGGCGTATATCCCGCCCTCATCGTCGGATCTTCAATAGTAGCCAGCTTCGGCTGCTCTCCTATCGAGTTAATCCTGTCATACGCGTTGCAACCCGCAAGCGGCAGCAACGCCGCCGCGAGGGCCAAAGCTCTGCCGAAAGTCTTGTTGAAAGTGGGTGCAACCATAATAAATCCTATTCTGAAAGCGCAACCTTGTGCGCCATGCGAATTTCAACAACCCCCGGACCGGTAACAATGCCCTCGATCACCCGGTTGCTTTGCGTATTAATCACGCGAATTGTCTCGCCTTCCGCGCCATCCTGCTGGGCTTTGCCCTGAGCCGAAATCAGCATAACCGGGGTTTCTATCTTCATCGTAACGAGCGAATTTCTTGTAACAAGCCTTTGCGGCATAACGTCTCGGGATCGAAGCATCTCCCCATCCGGCGTGTCGCGCCTAACCTCGCGCCCGATAAGCTGCTCCGCCTCCGTGATAACATCGGCAGAAACGCGTTCTTCCGGAATTTCCATCCAGTCAATATCGTTTGCGCCCACAACCGTCCCGGCTTCAAGCCTCCGCACCAGCATGGGAACCTGCCGCTTAACGGTAACACGCCCCGAAACCACAAAGTTAAAGGTTCCCTTGATCGTAGGCGCAGTCAAATCAGCCCTGAACTGCTTAGCCCCTTTATTGTAAACAAAATTCTCCAACGTAAAGTCCGGGCTATCCTTAACAGGAAGGTCGATTTCGTTGCTGCGCCGGTCCAACACCACGTCAAAACTAACCTTCTTCGATGGCGCTTCGGCCTTAAGCCTCTCCAACGTAGCGTCTCGAATGGCATCCGCCGAAATATGCGTGCAAGCCGAAGAAACAGTCACATGATCGGCTCCACTCATGGCCTGCCATTCGAGCCGATATGTTTGCGCAAGCTTGTCGAGCACGCGAGCATCGTAGACCGCAGGCCGACATGGGGGAGGGGCCAGAGCAATGTCGCGGTCGATAGAAGCGGGAACCCCGGCAAAAAGATCCCCAAGCCGCACGGCATTTCCTGAAACTTCGACATCGGACTTCAGCGCCACAAGCGTATCCGCAACGCATGGCGTTGGCGAACCGGCGGTACCTGAAACGATCAGCCACGAAGTAACAAGAATGCGTGTGGATGTTTTCATGCTTCGGCCTCTTCTTACGTCTTCATCTGGCTCGTGGTGGTCATCATCTGATCTGCGGTGTTGATGACCTTGGAATTCATTTCATAAGCGCGCTGCGCAGTAATCAGATTGGTGATTTCCGTCACGATATCGACGTTTGACGTTTCCAAAGACCCCTGAACGACAGTTCCGACGCCGGAGGTTCCAGGATTTCCGGTTGTCGGCGATCCTGAAGCATCCGTCTGAATCAACAAGTTGTTCCCAATAGATTCCAACCCAACCGGATTCACAAACGTCGCAAGTTGCAACTGTCCCAAAGTCTGTTGAGCACTCTGCCCGGCAATAGTTGCCGAAATCTGGCCGCTTGCGTTGATCGTAATCGACGTTGCGGTCGACGGGATCGTGATGCTGGGAAGAATTTGATACCCATCCGCCGTCACAAGCTGCCCGCTTGAATTCATCTGCAGCGCGCCCGACCGCGTGTAAGAGGTGGTGCCATCAGGCATCTGCACCTGAAAATACCCGCGCCCACTGATCGCCACATCGAGCGTATTGCCCGTAACGCTGATATTCCCCTGCGTATTAACGCGATAAGTCGCCGCCGGCATAACGCCAAGTCCGACCTGCAAGCCGGAAGGAAGAATGGTCCCGCTATCCGAAGACTGCGACCCGACCGTTCGCATATTCTGATAAAGCAAATCCTGAAACTCGACCCGCGAAGCTTTAAAGCCCGTGGTAGACGAGTTGGAAATATTGTTCGAAATGACTTCGACGTTAAGCTGTTGGGCCCCCATTCCGGTAGCGGCGATGCTCAAAGCTCTCATAACTTACCTTCCCTTGTTAGCCTGTCGTAGCCGACAGCTTGTCAATCGCATTGGATATCCTCGAAGCCTCGCCGCTAAGCATATTGGATGCTTGCTCATAGGCACGCTGGATTCGAATAAGATCGGTGATTTCTGTCACCGGCCTGACGTTTGAGTCCTCTACAGCCCCCTGAACGATAGGGCTTCCCTCGACCGGCGTCGGGAGCTGGGTCGTTGTCATCAAATTGGCGTTCGTCGGAACAACAGCTTGCTCATTGGCAAACTGAACAACCCCGAGCCTCCCTAATTGTGCCCGCGAGGTTGCCGTTCCCGTCTGGCACGTTATCGTTCCGTCGCCAGAGATCGTAATATCGCGCGCATCTTCAGGTAAAAGGATCGCCTGTCCCCCATCGCTCAAAACCGGAAGCCCCCCCGAGGTGACAATCTGCCCCTGCGCATCGGTCCGAAAAGCCCCCGAGCGCGTATATTGGATGCCGTTCGGCGTCTGAACCTGAAAATACCCTTTACCCTGAATAGCCAAATCAAGCGGGTTACCTGTGGTCTTAATCGTCCCCTGAGCGGTATCGCGATAAGTTGCCCGGTCATAAACGAACGCCGTGGCCTGTCTAGGCGTCGGGCGGCTCAAATAAGTCTCAAACTGAACCCCCTCGCGCTTGAACCCGGTCGTGCTGCTATTGGCGACATTGTTGGCAACAATGTCCGCCGAGCGCCGAAGCGCCATCTGATCGGAAAGCAGGACAAGGGTGGTTGCATACATACCGAAGGTAATGCACACGGTGTGCCAATCGGAGAGTGTGGAGAATCAACAGATTAGTGGGAATTCCGCGTTCAAAGCTCCGTTTTTGGGCAGATATTGCCATGCGCGGACGGATGGTTTAAAAAAAGATCATTAATTACTCTGCGGAGGGATAATGCTTCATTCTATTACGATTATTGGAGACACGGCAGCGAAAGTCGAAGTTGTCCGCGACACGTTGAAGAAGGGCTTTCCGAAGGAAATTCGGAATTATAGTCACGCGCCAAAACCAGCAAAGGGTTCCGACGGCAGTTGGTTCGAACTGAACCTTCTATTCCAAAAATCTGGAAAGGAGTGTTTAAGAGCTGTCGAAGTTACTGCGGATCAAATGCTTAGATATTTGAAGCAGAATAAAGCTACGGCAAACGTACACAGGCCTTCGGAAAGCGAAGATGACGAAGGCTTCCGGGTTGAACGTTCAAAACAACAAGCTTTAAACGCTAAGTTTATTATCGGATAGGGTCGTGTGATGTGAAAATCCCCCGGCGGCATAATTCTCCAGCCGGGGGAAGAAGTTTGCCGATCAGGTGTTGCTGGGCTTGAGATAAGATTTCTTTGCAGCTTGACCGGAAGGCCGGAGGTCGACATGAGCCCCAGCAGCTTCAGTGAGAGTTTTAGCGCATTCCGCATAATTGAGATTGGCGAAATAAGCGACCACGCTATTGGAAGGCTGATCGAGAACAGAGAACTTGACTTGATTGG
>CAZLIG010000056.1:2060-11374 GCA_964559415.1 uncultured Rhodospirillaceae bacterium | reverse complement strand
AATATGACAATTTGAGCAGAAGAATGCTTAAGGAACAAAAGCCATCTTCCGAACGTCGCCCAAGCGTCTGATTTTTCCGCATAGTCATGCATTGAGGTTCTTTGTGCGATTGTCTGGTGACAATCTCGTCCCAACCCCGTACGCTGCTGCCGTCCAAAAACAGAACCGGGGTTAACGCTGCCGCAGGGAAGCTCTTGATGCGCATGATTAGGTCTCTCACATTCCGCGCGCTCCTAATGCTTATGCCGTTCGCCGCGCAGGCTGTCGAGTTTTCAACGGCCACGCACGCCATAGCGATGGTAGGCGACCCTCTCTACGGCCCCGGCTTCCACCACTTCGACTATGTTAATCCCAAAGCCCCCAAGCAGGGCACGCTCAAGCTCGGCATGACGGGCACATTTGACACCCTGCATCCCTTCATAGTGCGCGGTCAGGCCGCCTACGGTTTGTGGGACGACTCAACTTCGCTCCTCTTCCAAAGCATGATGATGCGTGGCCGTGATGAACCATTCACGATGTACGGCGTTCTCGCTGAGTCTGTAGAAGTGGCAGCCGACCGCTCCGCGATTATCTTCAACCTAAATAAGGCCGCCCGCTTCTCCGATGGCACTCCCGTAACCGCCGATGACGTTCTTTTCTCCTTCAAAACGCTCCGCGAAAAAGGCCGCCCCAACCACCGCACGTACTATAAAAAGGTCGAAAGCGCCGAAAAGCTCTCTCCCCTTCGCGTCAAGTTCACATTTAAGCCCGACAAGGAAAAAGGCATAGATCGCGAGATGCCGCTGATCATGGGCATCATGCCGATCCTCTCCAAACGCGACTGGCAGGATCGTGACTTCAACCAAACGACGCTCCGCATCCCCATCGGTTCCGGCCCCTATAAAATCGCTTCTATCGATGTCGGCAGATCAATAGTCTACGCGCGCGACCCCAACTACTGGGCAAAAGACCACCCCGCCCAGCGCGGCTTCTACAACTTCGACAAAATTCGCATCGACTACTACCGCGATGACAACATCTCCCTCCAAGCCTTCAAGGCCGGGCAATACGACATCCGTCGCGAAGCCGATCCCACCAAATGGGCCATGTCCTACAACTTCCCTGCCGCGCGAGATGGCCGGGCAAAGATGGATAAGCTCGCCCACAAGCGTGTTGAACCCGCCTATGGCTACATCCTCAACACGCGCCGCGAGCTTCTCTCCGATCCCGCCTTTCGCGAGGCTTTGCAGTACACATTCGACTTCGACTGGGTAAACCGAACCCTGTTTCACGGCCAGTACAAGCACATAAACAGCTTCTTCCCGAACTCGGAGCTGGCCGCTCCCCCGCTCCCCGAAGGCCGTGAACTGGAAATCCTGAACGCCTATTGCTCCCAGCTTCCCCCAACGATTTTCACAACCCCTGTCGCGCCGCCGGAGGCCTCAACGCAAGAACAGGTCCGCGCAAACCTCCTCAAAGCTGAGACCATCCTTCGCAACGCCGGATACAAAATCGTCGACAACCGCTTGCTGACGCCCAAAGGAACTCCCGTCTATTTCGAAATTCTTCTAAGCGAACCTTCCGAAGAAAAAGTCGCGCTCAATTGGGCCGCAGCCCTCAAGCGCCTTGGCATGAGCGTCCGCGTGCATACGGTAGACAGTGCGCAGTATCAGTCCCGCTTCGCGCAATTCGACTTCGATGTCACCGCGAACAAATGGCACAACTCCCTCTCCCCCGGCAACGAACAAACCTATTATTGGGGCAGCGCCGCTGCCGACCAAAAAGGAAGCCGCAACTACGCAGGCGTCAAAGACCCTGTCGTAGATGCCCTGACCACGGACCTTGTGAACGCGAGAACGCGCGAAGACCTCGTTGCCACCGCCCACGCCTTGGACCGCGTCCTGATGCAAGGCCACTACTTCGTCCCGCTGACATATTTGGGAGCCGACGCCATAGCCTCATGGAACCGCGTCACCCACCCTGCCAAGACGTCGCTTTACGGAAACATCATGGAAACCTGGTGGGCAAAATCTCTCTAGGTCAGAGAGAATTTTGGCGGCTTCTTTCCTGCGAGAATTTGCTTTATGCCTCGGCGAGCGAGCATAAATGCTAACCGATCCTCCGGTAAGGTGGCTTTCGCGTTAGCAAAGCCAGGGCTTTTCTCTAACGAAATCGCAATCCTTCTTTTAAGTGCTTTCTTTTCAACGATTGTCGAGAGGCTGCCAGCCAACAAGATTCCAACAGGCTGATGAGAAAATGTCGAAACCAAGCCTAGAGACGCGCACAAAAACTGATTTCCGTATCTAAGAACTTGTGTTGCCGACTGGAATTCCGAACAGACTGTATTCACGACGGCCTGATTCACTTGTTCCTGATCCCAAGAGCTTTTCGGAAGATACTTCTGTCTAAAAAAGTCCTGCATCTCATCGTAATGTAGCGTGACGAGCCCATGCAAATTGCGCTTGGCACCATTCGAACTCAAACCGCTCGACGCCGAGAAATTTAAAGTCATAAAAAGTCCTTGTAATATTATTACATCAATATATCCATTCCACTTAAAAATCCTAGTAAAGTAAATAGTTCCTTATGCTGTTCTTTACCTTAAATATGAATAAAACTCACTTTGGAGAATAGCAGGCTTTTATGCATAAATACGATCTCCACCCAACCATCCACGGCTGGCTCATCCTCGACAAGCCGCTCGGCCTGACCTCCACGCAAGCGATAGGCCGTTGTCGCAGACTGCTTAACGGCAAAAAAGTCGGCCACGGCGGCACGCTCGACCCTTTGGCAACAGGCGTCCTGCCGCTCGCCTTCGGTGAAGCGACGAAATTGATCCCCTATGTCATGGACGGCGAAAAGGAATACGAATTCACCCTCCGCTGGGGCGAGCGCCGCACAACGGACGATGCCGAAGGCGAGGTGATCGAACAAAGCAACACCCGCCCGACAGAACAAGAAATCCACGCCGCCTTGCCAGCCTTGATCGGCCTGATCCAGCAAAAGCCCCCCGCCTTCTCCGCCATAAAGGTACAAGGCGAACGCGCCTACGACCTGGCCCGCTCCGGCGAAACGGTAGACCTTGCCCCCCGCGAAGTGCTCATCAAACAAATCGACCTTCTCTCGACCCCCGACTCAGACCACACAACCTTCCGTGTCTCGTGCGGCAAAGGAGTCTACATCCGCTCGTTGGCAAGAGACTTGGCTGCCAGCTTAGGGACCTGCGGCCACGTGAGCGCACTAAGAAGAACCAAAGTTGGCCCTTTCAATATCCAAAATGCCGTTTCGATACAGGAATTAGATCGTTCGACTGCAGAAAACAGCGCTTCGACCCACCTTTTACCCCTAAAAGCAGCTTTAGAAGGCATTCCAACGCTATCTTTATCTCCAACTGAAGCAAATTCCCTTCGCCAAGGCCAAAAAATCCTTATAAGACCCCACCACGGAGACCTTTTTGATGCAAATTTGATATTTGCCGAATTTGAGCGAACCCCAGTCGCGCTCTTGGAAGCCGTCCAAGGCGAGTTCCGCATCCTTCGTGGTTTTCATTTTGACTAACCTCTGCCATTCTCGCGCAATGAACGGCACCCGCGTAATTCTTGGCATCGATCCCGGCCTCCGCCACACAGGCTGGGGAATAGTTGCCCAGTGCGGCAATCGTCTATCGTTCATAGCAGCCGGAAGAATAAACCCCGACCCCGATAGGCCAATGTCAGTCCGGCTTTTAACGGTCGCCGAAGGCATTGCCGATGTAATCCGCGCCAACTCCCCCACCGAAGCCGCGATAGAAGAGACCTTCGTCAACAAAAATGCCCGTTCGGCCCTGCTCTTAGGCCAAGCCCGAGGCACCGCCATCCTCGCCTTGGCGCAAAACGGCCTCACGGTTGCCGAATACTCCGCCAACCGCATCAAGCAATCGATCACGGGCCACGGCCACGCGGAAAAACTCCAGATCCAAGCGATGATTGGCATCCTTCTTCCCGGCTCCGGCAAGCTTGCTGCGGATGCCGCCGACGCCTTAGCCGTGGCCATAACCCATGCCCACCACACCCCCCTCGGAATCTCCTGATGCATTGGGTCCCGATGCCAGAGGCTCAAATCCCCGAAGTCACACGTCTCGCCGACTCAATCCATAAGTCCTACCCAGAAGACGAAGCGACCTTTGCCGAAAAGTGGCGTCTATATCCCAAAGGCTGCTTTTCCCTGACAGCAAACGGCTTGCTTTCGGGATACATGATTGCGTTCCCGTGGCTTACCGTCCAACCGCCCAAAATAAATGCCTTATTGCGCGCTCTTCCCCCAAAGCCTGACACATTTTACCTCCATGATATTGCAGTATCTCCCGCAGCAAGAGGGCAGGGAGCAGCAAAAATCGGCTTGGGACTATTGATCAAATACGCCGCCGCGCAGGGATTCGGATCGCTATCCCTCACCGCCGTCAGCGGCTCTGAAGGCTATTGGCAAAAACAAGGCTTCCGTTTCGTTGGTGAGGGCGAAACCATGGAAACCTACGGCAGCGAAGCGCGCTACATGGCCCTCTTGCTAAACGGGCACTAAAAAGAGTACAAATGCAGAACTTTATTGCAGGTTGAGTCATGATCGGCAAACTCAAAGGTATCATCGACAGTATCTCCGGCTCCCACCTCATCCTTGATGTCGGCGGGGTAGGGTATGTCGTGTCATGTTCTGCCCGAACGCTGCGCAACATCGGCGGTGTGGGCGACGCTGCAACCTTGCTCATCGAAACCCACGTCCGCGAGGACGCGATCAATCTCTACGGCTTTGCCGATGCCATTGAGCAGGATTGGTTCCGCCTCCTTACGACAGTTCAAGGCGTAGGCGCAAAAGTCGCCATGTCGATCCTGAGTTCGGTCTCTCCCGAGCAGCTTTCTCACGCAATTGCTGCGCAAGATAAATCAATGCTCACCCAAGCCGATGGCGTCGGGCCCAAATTGGCCCTTCGCCTCGTAACTGAACTCAAGGACAAAATCCCGGCCTTCATGGCCTCGCCGGTCAGATTGTCGTCTCCCTCAAATGCGGCTTCACCGTTGCCGCACAGTATCGCCGGAGATGCCTTGTCCGCCTTGCTTAACCTAGGCTACCGCCGAGCCGAAGCTTTTGCTGCGGTTTCAGCCGCAATACAGCGCGATCCCGAAGCCAAACTCGACGCGCTGATCAAAGCAAGCCTTGTCGAACTAAGCAGAAAGGATCACGCAGCATAAACGCAAAAACAGGGGGCCCTCATGAACAGAACCCGTCAAATGAAATCCCTGGACCAGCTTGCCGACCGAATGGCCGAAGAAGGCGACCCTGAATTGACAGCCCAAGCCGAACTCCTGCGCAGACAAGTCCGACTGCAGGAAGAAAGCGCCGAAGCTGCCAAAGAGGCC
This sequence comes from uncultured Rhodospirillaceae bacterium, assembly GCA_964559415.1. GTDB lineage: Bacteria > Pseudomonadota > Alphaproteobacteria > UBA9219 > UBA9219 > CAIXLI01. The sequence continues at coordinate 6,005 of CAZLIG010000056.1, read as the reverse complement.
GTCCAAGTCGCTGTCGAAACAGCCATATACACAAAACAGCTTGCCCAGTATATGCTCTGGTCCATCATAGGCCTTGCGGTTTCCCTGATTATAACCACGGTGCTAAACGTCATTAAGTGAAAGATTTGAACCCGAACGTCCAACAGCTTCCCGACCGTCTTGTCGAACAAAACGCGCTCCCTCACGAAGCGCCCGATGTCGCCCTGCGCCCCCAGTCGCTTGATGATTTCCTCGGCCAACCCTCCCTACGCGCAAACCTAAAGATTTTCATCGCCGCCGCCAAGCAGCGCGGCCAGGCCTTAGACCACACGTTGTTATGTGGCCCTCCCGGTTTAGGAAAAACCACGTTGGCCCAGATCATCGCGCACGAACTCGGCGTAGGTTTCCGCGCGACCTCAGGCCCCGTCATTGCCCGCGCCGGAGACTTGGCCGCGCTTCTCACAAACCTCCAGCCCCACGATGTCCTTTTCATCGACGAAATCCACCGGCTCAGCCCGCAGGTTGAAGAAATCCTCTACCCCGCAATGGAAGATTTCCAACTCGACCTCATGATCGGCGAAGGCCCGGCGGCCCGCTCCGTCCGCATAGACCTTCCGCAGTTCACCTTGGTCGGCGCGACAACCCGCAGCGGCCTCATCACGCGCCCCCTGCGCGAACGTTTCGGCATTCCTTGCCGCCTCCAGTTCTATTCGCCTGAAGAGTTGCAGCAAATCATCTCGCGAGCTGCAGCAAAACTCGATATGCCCCTCACCTTGGATGGTGCCGCCGAAGTCGCCCGCCGCGCGCGAGGCACGCCAAGAATAGCAGGCCGCCTCCTCCGCCGCGTCCGCGATATAGCAGTTGTGGCAGGGTGCGTCAGCATCGACGCCAAAGTAGCCGATGCCGCCCTCTCCCGCCTCGACGTAGATCGTTTAGGTTTCGACGCGATGGATCGCAAATACCTGACCATCATCGCTGAAAACTACGGCGGCGGCCCCGTAGGCGTAGATACACTGGGAGCAGCCCTGTCCGAACAACGCGATGTGCTCGAAGAAGTTATCGAACCCTACCTCATTCAGCAGGGTTTGCTCCAAAGAACACCCCGAGGCCGAATGTTGACCGAAACGGGCTATAAGCATATCGGCCTTACGGCGCCTACAGGACGCCAAAGCGATTGGATCCCGGAGTTACAGGAAGACAATGACGATAAGTAATAATTGTGGCCCCCAAAAAATTCAGGCGCGGGTGTATTACGAAGACACTGATTCGGGCGGCGTCGTTTATTACGCGAACTATTTGAGATTTGCCGAACGCGGCCGCACTGAATTTCTTCGCAAAATTGGCTTCAACCACCACGAAGTCCGCGAGGAACACGGGGCAGTCCTTGTCGTCCGTCGTGTCGAAGCCGACTACTGCGCTCCGGCAAGATTGGACGATCTCCTTGATATATCAACCGAAGTTGTCGAGTGCAAAAACAGCTCCCTGATGATGAAGCAGACAATCAGCCGCGAAGGCGCAGTGCTGGTTGAGATGAAAGTTCAAATAGTTGCCGTCGGAACGGCTTCAGGCCGCGCGGTCAGACTTCCGCCGCAATTACGCCAGATTTTTGGTGGATACGAAACGAACTAGATTCAGCAATAGGGGAAAGAAGGTTTCGCTTTGGAACTGAACCGGTCCCACAGGACATCCGTCATGCCCGCGAAAGCGGACACCACCATTGGTTTCTTTTTTGAACAAGGAAACGGATGTGACGGATTCGGTCGAACCGGAAGAGTATCAAATCCGAACCCAAATATAGCCTTGTTTTTCCGAGGCTGATGCTTTTTATTCCTGAAGGCTGAATGGTAGAAACTCTAACCCCCAAAAGTATCCCTCATGGCTATTGAAGCATCCCCCGTCGCCGTCGTCAGTGCTACGCAACTAGCAGGCTCAGTTGCGTCCAACGATATGTCCCTCATGGGGCTTTTCGGGAGTGCCGACATTATCGGAAAGATCGTGATGATCTCCCTGCTGCTCGTCTCGGTCCTCACCTGGGCGATCATCTTCGACAAGATCGGCAAGGTTAAGCGCCTGAAAGAAAAGGCGGAATACTTCGAGGAAAAATTCTGGTCCACCGGCTCGCTGGATATCCTGTACGACAAAATCAAGCGCCCCGCCGACCCCATGCAAGCCATCTTCGTAGCGGGCATGAAAGAATGGCGCAGCGCGCAGGAAAAGGGCCTCTTCATGAACCCCGTGTCCCGCGCCACCGTCATGTCCCGCATCGACCGGGTGCTCTCAGTCACCATTGGCCGCGAAATGGCGATGGTCGAAACATGGATGACGTTTTTGGCCTCCGTCGGCTCCGTCGCCCCGTTTATAGGCCTGTTCGGCACGGTCTGGGGCATCATGCACAGCTTCATCGGCATTGCGAAGGCGCAAAACACCAGCCTCGCCGTCGTCGCTCCCGGTATCGCCGAAGCGCTTTTGGCTACCGCCATCGGCCTCGTCGCCGCAATCCCGGCAAACGTGGCCTTCAACAAATTCTCGACCGAGATTGGCCGTTATGCATCGCGGCTCGATAACTTCGCGGGCGACTTCATCGCCACGTTATCTCGAAACCTTGAAGATCCGCAGCAACTCGGCGGCTCTTCCGAACAAGCGGAGGCTGGATGGCGGCGCCACTAATGAATACAGGCGGAGGCCGTGGAAGAGGCCGCCGCTCAGCTCGACCTGTTTCCGACATCAACGTCACGCCGCTTGTCGACGTCATGTTGGTGCTCTTGGTCGTGTTTATGATCACAGCCCCGATGATGACGGTCGCCGTCCCCATCGACCTGCCCAAAACGAACGCCAAAACAGTCAGCCAAGACAACAAAGAACCTCTCGTCGTCAGCATCAGCGCCGAAGGCCGCGTCTACGTCCAAGACAAACCCGTCCGTTTCGATGAGATGACCTCCAAGCTCAAAGCGATCACCGGAGCAAATCCCGAAGCCCGCATCTTCGTGCGCGGCGACAAGTCGTTGGAGTACGGAAGAATCATGGAAGTGATGGGCGCAATCAGCTCGGCAGGGTTCACAAAGGTCGCCTTGGTCGCCGAACTCCCCACGGTCAAGCCGCGTTAACATGAGATACATCCCCACCGTTAGCGACCATAATTTAAAAAGCGGCCTGATGGTCTCGGTGGGGCTGCATACGCTGGCGTTTGTCTTTTTGCTGATCGAATTGCCCAAAATGGTGGCTCCTCTTCCGGCGCACCACGGCCCGATCCCCTTCGATATCGTCACAATAGGCGAAATCACCAACACCAAGATCGGCAACGGAGAAGCCGCCCCGGCGATGCCTCCCTCCGGCTCCTCAGCGCCCGCAGGTGAAGCTCCGGCCCCAGCCCCTCAACCGCCCCAGCCGCAGGCAAAGCCCGAAGCCCCAAAAGCAGAAGTGGCGCCTCCAAAACCCGAAACCAAGCCAGCTCCGCCTCAGCCAAAAGTCGAAGACATCATCGAAGGCCTGAGAGCGAAAGCCGAAAAATCGAAACCGGAAAAGAAAGCCGCCGCCGCAGCGCCTCGACAGGATTTGCTCGGCAGCGTCCTAAAAGATGTCGCCAAGCTCAAGCCCCCCGAACGGGTAAACACCAACACCGACTCGAAGCCGGAAGCCAAAGGCGGTGGCGGAGCCGGGGGCACAGGCTCTCAAGCCGGAGCCGCTACTAACGGAGCCTACACCTCGGGCGCATCCGGCATGGGCACCGGCCTTTCGCGCCTCACGATCACCGAAGAAGACGCCCTCCGCCGCCAGATCGAGCAATGCTGGAACCCCCCTGTCGGCGCGCGCAACGCTCAGGAACTGATTGTCGAAGTCGTCATCGATGTCAACGCCGACCGTACCGTGCAAAACGCCGACATCGTTGACAAGGGCCGCTACGCGAGCGATCCTTTCTTCCGCGCTGCCGCCGACGCGGCCCTCCGCGCCTTGCGAAATCCAAAATGC
>CAZLIG010000056.1:0-2050 GCA_964559415.1 uncultured Rhodospirillaceae bacterium | reverse complement strand
TGGAATTGGCTCCCGACAAGTACGAACAATGGAAGCGCATCAATTTCACCTTTGATCCGAGGGATATGTTATGACGAAAAAAACCAACCGCTCATTCACAGGCATCTTTTTCGCGAAGTTGGGTCTGGTAACGGCAGTCGCCGTGCTGGTGCTCACGAGTGTGGCGGGAACCGCCCGCGCCGAAGTCAAGGTCGACATCACGCGCGGCGTCGTCGAACCGATCCCTCTGGCAATTCCCGACTTTTATGGAGCAACGCCCAACGAAGCCAAATTTGGCCGCGACATGGCTCAGGTCATCACAAACGACCTCGTCCGCTCGGGCCTCTTCTCCCGCATCGACCCGCGCTCCTTCGTTCAAGACACCAACTCGCTCCTCGTCCAACCCCACTTTGCCGATTGGCGGGTCCTCAACGCCCAAGGCTTGGTCGTAGGCAAAATCGAGGCGCAGCCCGACGGCAGACTGAAGGTTGAATTCCGCCTGTGGGACGTTTTCTCCGAACAGCAAATGACGGGCCTGTCCTACTTCACGGTCCCCAACAACTGGCGTCGCGTGGCCCACATTGTGGCCGACGCCATTTACAAGCGCATTACGGGCGAAGACGGCTACTTCGATACCCGCGTCGTCTACATTGCCGAAACCGGCCCGCAGAACAACCGCACAAAGCGCCTCGCGATCATGGATCAGGACGGCGAAAACAACCGCATCCTCTCCGATGGCCGCGCAATGGTTCTGACGCCGCGCTTCTCGCCGACGATGCAAAAAATCACCTACATGGCGTACTACAACAACCGCCCGCGCGTTTACTTGTTCAACATTGACACGGGAAGCCAGCAGGTTCTTGGCGATTTCGACAGAATGACCTTCGCCCCGCGCTTCTCCCCCGATGGCAACCGCGTCGTGTTTGCCTTATCCGAAGGCGGCGGCTCGAACATCTTCACGATGGACCTCCGCACGCACCGCATCAGCAAGCTGACAAGCAGCACGTCGATCAGCACAGCCCCAAGCTTCGCGCCGGATGGAAACCGCATCACGTTCGAGTCCGACCGTGGCGGTTCGCAGCAGATCTACGTGATGGGAGACGATGGTTCCGGCATAAAGCGCATCAGCTTCGGCAAAGGCAGATACGGCACGCCGGTTTGGTCGCCGCGCGGTGACTTGATCGCCTTCACGAAGATGCATGGTGGCCGGTTCTACATCGGCGTCATGCGCCCCGACGGCAGCGGCGAGCGTATGCTGACCGAAGCCTGGCACGCCGAAGGCCCCACTTGGGCGCCTAACGGCCGCGTCCTCATGTACTTTAAGGAAACTCCCTCAAGCCGCGGCTCGGTTCCGCGCCTCTACTCGATCGACCTGACAGGTTATAACGAGCGCGAAATCCCCACCCCCACAGAAGCCTCCGACCCCGCTTGGTCCCCGCTGCTTCCGTAAAGGAAAGGGGAAATACAAAAAAGCGCGATCTCATCGGGTCGCGCTTTTTTTGAGCTTTTCAAGAAATGAACTAACTTGGACACGATACAGAACCTCGAGAACAACGTATATAGGAGGGCCTGTGAAGGGGGATGTTGTCGGGTGCTTTACAGTTGGATGAGCTGGAAGTGAACTCCGTATCCTCAAACAACTTTTCGTGCCGTCTCTTGAGGATTCTTAAATTGTTATACAGCCTTCTGGCGACAACTTTGCTTGGAGGGAGAAACTCTGCGGTCCATGTCTCCTTGTTAAGATTCAAAAGGGTATAAGCGCGCTCGACAACCGCGTCGATGTCACCTTTCGAAAGCCTATCTTTGATGTTCTGCGCGCCAAGGAGGTACATCTCCTTGTCAAGATTGAAATCGGGCCATTCCGTTTTGTGGAGCTGAAGCCAGTCCTTGGTGATTGACTTGTGCTTTTCGAAATCTAAAGAGTGGTCGATGGAATACGCGCCGAGTCTGACTTCTCCCTTGTCGCCCGTCCATGTGGCAATGATCATATTGCCGTCGTTATCCGCTAAATCTCCATGTCCTATCAGTTCCATAAAAGGAAGCAGGTAGGAAATGCATCTGGCAGCTTCAT
>CAZLIG010000055.1:388-11436 GCA_964559415.1 uncultured Rhodospirillaceae bacterium | reverse complement strand
CGTGGCGTTTGTCGATCACGACGATGCAGGCGGGGATGCCGGTGCCGTAGAAGAGCGCTACGGGGTAGCTCTCCTTGCTCATTTTGATCCGGTCGCCGGTCCATTTCAGGCCATCGCATTTTGCCAGGCGCACGTAGTCTTCGGGTGAGAAGTCGTTGGCCGAGGTTTCCGACAGGTCGCCGGGGTTCCAGCTTTGAGTTAGAACTGTGGTCAAGTCGAGGTCGCCCAGCATATAGGTGTAACAGTTCGCGTAATTGAGGGCGGCAGGGGTTGTCCACAAAAACGGGTTGAATGGGAATGCGTTAAATCGAACTTTCTTCATAATGCGGTGACTGTAGCAGCCGCATTTACTTTCATTGAGTCGATAAGTTGTTAATAATAATTGCGCGAGGAAAGTGTGCTCAGGCTTGCGGGATTACGTAGGACAGGGAGGGGCTTTTTAGGAGGGCGTTCCTTTTTGGTTTGAGCGCTTTTGTTATTTCAGAGAGACTTTGGTTTTTCATGCCTATGCGTGCCGTTTTGTTTCGGTGATGGGGAAGGGACGCCTTTGCTATTCTTTTGAAGAGTTCGACGCAGGGCATCGATAAGTTTCTGGGTACGTTGAAGTAGCTTGTGAAGGCATACTCGCGCCGGGTGTCGTTGGGCATGAGCATGTCGAGGGAAAGTTCATCGAGTTCGTAAATCGGGGTGCCGTTGGTTTCGGTGAATATCTTCGGGGGCGCTCCGATGGTTTTGTCGCTCCATGAGCCGTCGGGGTTCATTCTAAACCAGTGGTGGTCGATAAGGCCACGATCGTTGGGTTCCGTTGCGCAGAAGAGGGCTACGGGGTAGGTGCCGGGAGTGAGATCAATCTGGTCAAAGGTCCAGTCCAGCCCATCGGCTATGCAGCTTAAAACGTATTCGGTTGAATCTGCGGGGATGTATCCGGGTTCCTTGAAATTGCCGGGATTCCAGGCCTGCGTCTGGGTTGTAATCAGCCTTATATCGCCAAGCGCGTAGGTCCAGCAGGTCGCGTAATCCCGGGCAACGCCGTGACTCCACGGGGCGGGGTTGAACGGTAATGGACTGAACAAGTCGTATGCCGCTGTGTCTAGATTAATTAACGCACTGAAATAAGCTTCCTCTTTCATGGGAGGACTGTAGCAGCGCGGGAATTACTTTCGCACTTAAATTGGTTCGACTTGGCCGGGTCTTGTTTGTTTGGCGCTTAGCGGTCGGCCTGCTTTGCTTTTGAGGCCAGGCGTTTTTGGAGAAGCTCCAAAATCTCATGCTGGCTCACTTTGCTCATGACCTGTTCGGCGAACTCGCTCGCTTGGGGGAGGGAAATCTGCATGATTTCGTTCTTCACGGCGGGCAGGCGCAAGGGGGACATGGAGAACTCGCGGAGGCCAAGGCCCAAGAGCAGTGCGGTGGCGCGGGGGTCGCCTGCGATTTCGCCGCAGAGGGCTACCGGGATGTTTGCGCGCCATGCTGCCGCTACCGTGAACTGAATGAGGCGCAGGACTGCGGGGTGGAAGGGGTCATATAGGTCCGCGACGCTGTCGTCGCCACGGTCTATGGCGAGCGTGTATTGAGTTAGGTCGTTGCTGCCGATGGAGAAGAAGTCGCACACTTTCGTGAGGGCGTCGGCAACCAAGGCGGCGGAGGGGATTTCGATCATCGCTCCCAAAGGCGGGAGGCCCTTCAGCTTGATGCCGCGACGGTGGAGGCGACGCTCGACCTGAAGCAGGTGGGCGCGGACGTCGTTCATTTGCGTGACGCTCGAAACCATCGGGATCAGGATGCGCACGGGGCCGTGCATACTGGCGCGGAGGATCGCGGCTAACTGGGTATCGAGGAGTTTTGGTTCTTTGAGGCCGAGGCGGATGGCCCTTAGGCCCAACGCCGGGTTTGCGCACTCTTCCGCGATGCCGCCGAGGGCTGTGGCCAGTTTTTCGCCGCCGATGTCGAGGGTGCGGACCGTGAGCGGCATTCCGTTCAGGGTTTCGACCATTTTACGAAGGGATTGGTATTGTTCCTCCTCATCGGGCAATGTCGAGCGGTTCATGAACATGAACTCGGTGCGCAGGAGGCCGACGCCGGTTGCGCCCGATTCCTTTACGGGATCGAGGTCTCGGGGAAGCTCCATGTTGGCTTCGAGCGCAATGAGTTTGTTATCGAGAGTTAGCGCAGGGACGTCGCGTAGCGCTTTCAGGCGTTTTTCTTCCTGTTTTCTGCGTTGTATTTCCTGGCGGATGTGTTGGATCGTTTCGACGTCGGGGCGGACGATGATTTCGCCTTTGTAGCCGTCGATCGCGATGGTGTCGCCAGTCTTTATGCCGTGGGTTAGTGCACCGACGCCGGAGATGGCGGGGAGGCCCAAGGCGCGGGCGATAATGGCTGCGTGGCCTTCGGCGCCGCCCAAGACGGTCGCGAAGCCTACAACCCTTCCCGGGTCGAGCAAGGCGGCGTCGGCCGGGGTGATTTCCTCGGCCAAGATAACGCAGCCTTCGGGAGCATCGGCGAAGGGGTTATAGTTCTGTTGCAGGAGGCTGCGGAGCAGGCGCGAGCCCACTTCGCCGACGTCGTCGGCACGGGCGGCGAGATAGGGATCGTTCATGGCCGCGAAGTCGGCTTTGAGCTTGCCGATCTGCTTTTGGATCGCGGCTTCGGCGTTGATGCGCTGCTTGACGATGATTTCTTCAACACCCCTTACGAGGCGGGAGCCGGAAAGCATTCCTTTGTAGGCGTCGAGCAGGAGAGTCATGTCCTCCGCGCCTGCGGGGAGGTCCTTGGCTTTCTGGCGCAACTGGGCCAAGTGCTGCTGCACCTTATTTATGGCGTTGTGAAGGCGCTTGAGTTCGCTTTCGATTTGCGCGGAGGGGATGTCGTACTCGGGGACCGGGACGCCGCTTTGCTCGATTATGAAGGCGGGGCCGACGGCTATGCCGGGGGCAACGCCCATTCCTTTGATTCTGCGCTCAGTATCATTCTTCATCGAACTTCCGTTTCACGAGGTCGGTTAAAGTTTCCAACGCTTGAGCAGCGTCCGCGCCTTTCCCGCACAGGCGGATGGTCGAGCCATTGCCTGCGGCGAGCATCATTAGGCCCATAATCGAACGGCCCGATACGCGCAGGTCGTCCTTGACTACAACGATGTCGGCCGAAAAGTTTTCGACCGTTTTGACGAATTTCGCGGCGGCGCGGGCGTGGAGGCCCCGTTTGTTCGAAATCGTCGCAATGGCGCACAGTTCTCCGTCGCTCATGCGCTTTGCCCCGGCGCGAGGTTTTCGGAGACGAGCTGAATGTATTTGCGCCCTGCCATTTCCGCTTCGCGGGCTGCCTCGAGCAGGGGGAGGGTGGCTCGGACCGTTGCCAGCTTGATGAGCATGGGGAGGTTGACGCCCGCCAAGACGACGGCGTGACCCAAGGGCATGGAGGCGATGGCGAGGTTGCTTGGGGTTCCGCCGAACATATCGACTAATAATATGACGCCTTCGCCCGTGTTAACTTCTTTGATCGCCGAAAAGATATGGTCGCGGCAGGTGTCCATATCTTCCTGCATCCCGATGGTGATGGCCTTCACCTGCTTCTGCGGCCCGACGATGGAATCCACCGATTTGAGCAGCTCTTCGCCGATGTTGTTGTGCGTTACCAGAATGATTCCGATCATTTTCTTAACCCCCATTTTTCAACAGGGTCCTGAGTGCATAAAAGCGTCAAAAGCTTACAAAAAGCTTTAAGTTTGGAACCTAGACCTATTGAAGATGGTGTCAAGCTGCACCATACTCTCCAAAGTGTCGATATTTAAACGCTCTTGGGCTGCAAATCGCGCTTTTTGTGTTTCCGGGCGCTGCGTTCCTCAAAATCGCGGGTTTTGGCTCAAGCTTGTTTATATCTCTACACTTTGCGAACTGATTTTATAGGATATCACCCACGATGCCAGCCTTAAACGGCGACGATTTCAAGCGCGCAACCGCTATTGCGATCAAGGCCATAGGCCGGAAGCCGATCCTTGAGGTCGGGTTTACCGAGCTTGAGCCGCAGCAGGCTCAGGGGCAGCGCGTTGTTTTGCCGCAGCCGCCTTTGAATATGTCGGAGGTTGAGTTGGGATTCGCGCGCGGGACGGCGGATTCGGCGGCGTCCCGGCTTCGGTATCACAACGAGAAGGCCCATCAGGCGCGGCTGCCCTCCAAGGGGAAGAATGTTATCGAGGCTCAGGAGGCGTTTGACGCTCTTGAGTTGGCGCGGTGCGAGGCTATGGGGGCTATGGCCTTCAAGGGCGTCGAGCACAATCTGGCGACGATGATGGGGGAGGAGGGGAAGCGTCGGACGCATTCTTATGCGGCCCTTCAGAAAAAACCTCTTTTGGCGCAGGCGCTGCGGTTTGTGGCTTGGGAGAAGTATACGCAATCGACGCTGCCGCCGGAGGCTTCGCTTGCCATTTCTTACTGGCGCCCGCTTATCGAGAAACATGCCGAGGCCCATTTTGCGAAGCTTTCGACGATGCTTAACGATCAGCAGGCTTATGCCGCCGAGTCTTTGAAGTTGATCAAGAGCTTAAACGTGGCCTTTGAGGGCCGCGAGGAGCGCAAGGATCAGAAGAAGAGCAAGAACGCGGCGCAATCCGAATCCGAGGACGGTGAAGAGACGCGCAAGGAAGAGCGCAAGAAGGAAACGCGGAGCCTTGCCGATCAAGGTGAGGATCAGGAGAGCGGGGATTCAAAGGAAGATTCCGAGACGGAAGGGATTAGTGGCGAAGGGATTTTGCCCTCCGAAGAGCTTTCGGGGAAGAGGGATGCGCTCGACAGCCATGTGACGACTTATCGCGCCTTCACGACGGAGTGCGATGAAATCGTCGAGGCGCAGGAGCTTTGTTATGCCGAGGAGTTAACCCGGCTGAGGCTTATGCTCGACAGGCAGGTGGCCTCGATGCAGTCGCTCGTGACGCGGTTGGCGAACCGTCTTCAACGGAAGCTTATGGCGCAGCAGATGCGGCATTGGGAGTTCGATCTTGAAGAGGGGCTTTTGGATGCTGCGAGATTGGCGCGCATTGTTGTGTCGCCTTCGCACCCGCTTTCGTACAAGCGCGAGAAGCAGACGGATTTCCGCGATACTGTCGTGACTTTGCTTTTGGATAACTCCGGCTCCATGAGCGGTAGGCCTATTACGCTTGCTGCCATGAGCGCCGACATTTTGGCCCGGACGCTGGAGCGATGCGGGGTGAAGGTCGAGATTTTGGGATTTACGACTCGCGAGTGGAAGGGCGGGGCGTCCCGCGAGGCTTGGATCAAGGCGGGGAAACCACCGCTTCCGGGGAGGCTTAACGATTTGCGGCACGTCATTTACAAGAGCGCGGATCAGCCTTGGAGACATTCGCGGAAAAACCTCGGGCTTATGCTTCGGCAGGGGCTTTTGAAGGAGAATATCGATGGCGAGGCTGTGCTGTGGGCGGCTGGTAGGCTGACGGCGAGGCCGGAGCAACGGAAGATTTTGATGGTGCTTTCGGATGGCGCTCCGGTGGACGATTCGACGCTTTCGACCAATCCGGGGAATTATCTTGAGCAGCATTTGCGGTCGGTGATCAACTGGGTGGAGAACCACACCGACATCGAGCTGGCAGCCATCGGGATCGGGCATGATGTTACGCGGATGTATCGGCGGGCGGTGACGATTACGGATACGGAGCAGCTTGCGCCGGTGATGACGGAGCAATTGGCTAAGTTGTTTGAGAAGGATTGAGGGGCAAGGGGAAGGGGAATTGAGTCTTATGCCGCGCGGACGCGCGGCGCTGGATCCCGGCTTTCGCCGGGATGACGATGAAGAGGCTGGCTTATTATCTTTTACAAAGGCGCGGGTGGATGATAATTAAGGGCGATGGTTTTTATGCGCGAACTGTCTCCGCTTGCTCGACGCCGCTGGGCTAACTTTAAGGCCAATAAGCGCGGGTTTTGGTCTTTGTGGATATTTCTTGTGCTCTTCGGCCTTACGCTTGGGGCCGAATTTATTGCGAATGATAATCCGCTCGTCGTGAAGTTCGATGGGCAATACTATTTTCCGGTTTTCAAGAGCTATCCTGAAACAGCGTTCGGCGGGGAGTTCGAGACGGAGACGCGGTATCGCGATCCTTATGTCAAAAAGCTTATCGATGCCAAGGGGTGGATGGTTTGGCCGCCTATTCCTTATTCTTATAACACTATCAATTACGATCTTCAGGAGCCTGCGCCTTCGCCGCCTTCGCGCGATAACTGGCTTGGGACGGACGATCAGGGGCGCGATGTATTGGCGCGCGTCATCTATGGGTTTCGGATTTCCGTTCTGTTTGGATTGACGCTTACGGTGCTCACGTCCGTCGTCGGGATCGCGGCGGGGGCTATTCAGGGGTATTCCGGCGGGAAGATCGATCTCGTCATGCAGAGGCTGATCGAGATTTGGGGCGGGATGCCTGTTCTTTATTTGCTTATTATCATGGCAAGCCTTGTGCAGCCGAATTTCTGGTGGCTGCTTATTCTGATGCTGTTGTTCTCGTGGATGTCGCTGACGCATATCGTGCGGGCGGAATTTTTAAGGGCGCGGAATTTCGATTATGTGCGTGCGGCGCGGGCGTTGGGGGCGAGCGATCTGCGGATTATGGTCAGGCACATCTTGCCGAATGCCATGGTCGCTATGATTACGTTTTTGCCGTTCATTCTCGATCATTCGATCACGACTTTAACGGCGCTCGATTATTTGGGGCTTGGGTTGCCGCCGGGGTCGCCCTCGCTTGGCGAACTGCTTAATCAGGGGAAGAATAATCTTCAGGCTCCTTGGCTTGGGCTCAGCGCATTTTGCGTGATTGGTGTGATGCTGACGTTGTTGATTTTTACGGGCGAGGCGGTGCGCGATGCGTTCGATCCGCGGAAAGTAACGGGAGGGACGCAATGAAGCGAGGATGGGGATGCGGAGGGAGAACAAATGGGATCCCCGCCTTCGCGGGGATGACGGGGGGTGTTTGGGGGATGAGGGGGATGGTTTGGAGAGGACGGGTTGATTGGGATACCACCAGCAATTTCTTGTCTGTTGTCAGGGGGGGAGACAAGGGATCATGAGTTTGCTGGCCGTTAAAGATTTGAGCGTGACGTTTGGGGAAGGCGAGAAGGCTTTTAGGGCTGTGCGCGGGGTGTCGTTTGAGATTTCTGGCGGGGAGACGGTGGCGCTTGTCGGGGAGTCGGGATCGGGGAAGTCGGTCACGGCACTCTCGCTGTTGCAACTGTTGCCTTATCCTTTGGCTTCGCATCCGTCGGGGAGTATTTTGTTCGATGGGCGTCAGGTTTTGGGGGCGCCTGAGAATGTATTGCGGTCCATTCGCGGGAATCGGATCGGGATGATTTTTCAGGAGCCGATGACTTCGCTTAATCCGTTGCATACGATCGAGAAGCAGATCGGCGAAGTTCTTTTCCTTCACAAGAACATGAAAGGCGGAGCGGCGAGAGAGCGGATTTTGGAATTGCTTCGGCTTGTGGCGTTGCCGGAGCCGGAAAAAAGGCTTCGCGCTTATCCGCATGAGCTTTCGGGCGGGCAGCGGCAGCGCGTGATGATCGCTATGGCGCTCGCGAATGATCCCGATCTGTTGATCGCGGACGAGCCGACGACGGCGCTTGACGTCACGATTCAAGCGCAAATCCTGAAGCTTCTGAAGGATTTGCAGAAGCGGCTTGGGATGGCGTTGCTTTTGATTACGCATGATCTTGGGATTGTCCGCAAGGTTGCGGACAGGGTGTGCGTGATGCAGAAGGGGGAGATCGTCGAGCAGAGCGAGGTTAAGCAGTTGTTCGCGTCTCCGAAGCATCCGTACACGAAGATGTTGCTTGCGGCGGAGCCTAAAGGGATGGCTGAGCCGGTTCATGCGGATGCGCCTGAGATTCTGCGTGTCGAAGAACTCAAGGTTTATTTTCCGATCAAGAAGGGCGTGTTTGGAAAGCCCAAGGATTTTGTTCGCGCTGTGGACGGGGTTTCGGTGTTTCTGCGCGAGGGGGAGACGCTTGGCGTTGTTGGAGAGTCAGGGTCGGGGAAAACGACATTGGGACTGGCCCTGTTGAAGCTCATCAAGTCCGAGGGGGTTGTCGTTTTTATGGGGCGCGAAATCGCGCAGTTGTCGCGCGAAGAGTTGCGCGCGCTCAGGCCTTCGATGCAGGTGGTGTTTCAAGATCCGTTTGGGAGTCTCAGTCCGCGCATGACGGCGGGCGATATCATTGCCGAGGGACTCGATATCAATCGTTTGTGCGTATCGAAGGTGGAGAGGGAGCAGCGGATTATCGAGGCGATGCGCGAGGTCGATCTCGATCCGGAAACGCGCACCCGATATCCGCATGAATTCTCCGGCGGGCAGCGGCAGCGAATCTCGATTGCACGGGCGATCATCTTGAAGCCGAAGTTCATCGTGCTCGATGAGCCGACTTCGGCGCTCGATATGTCGGTTCAGGCACAGATTGTCGATCTTTTACGTCATGTACAACAGCGGCACGGAATTGCGTTCATGTTTATCAGCCATGACTTGCGCGTTGTGCGTGCGCTTGCCCATCGTGTCGTCGTTATGCAGAACGGGAAGATGGTCGAGCAGGGCTTTACATCAGATATATTTTTGAAGCCAAAGGAAGCTTATACGAAGCGGCTTTTGTTAGCTGCGTTGAATTTAGATACATAATTCTTTTCATTCTCAACCACTGCGTGCTAAGCCGAAGATAATTGTATCCGAGGCTTTTGTGCGAATGGTTGGTATTTGTCATTATAGTAATGGGACTGTCAGGATCGCAGTGCAGAACATGAGCGGGAAGATCTGCGCTCTTCATGATGACGGATTTTTGAAGACTGTCCGTTGCGTCGAACTTATCGAACTGACTTCGGCGATGTTCAATGGTCCGAGAGCGAGAGCGAAGATTGTTACATACGCCGCCGGACAGAGTTTGGAACGGTACGAATTTCTGTTTTCCTCGCCGCCGGAAATCTACGACGCCTACGAAGAAGCGGGGCTTGAGGCGTTTGCGCCTTTTGTTATCGGCAGAAGCAAGAGCGTTGCCAAACGTCGCCCGGCTCGCAGGCGCTGACCATCAAAGCTTATCCACCATTTTTACTTTCACCGGGCGCGTGATAGAGGGCATCCCCCTTCCTTTATCTCTTGGTGCAATCTATGGTCAGGACTTACCGTTTCAACGACGGCTCTATCAAAATCGTGGCGGAGAGCGTTAGAGGGAAGATATGCGAGCTTTATGATGAGGATTTCGTCAAAAGTATCCGTTGCTCGGCGCTTTTGGAATTAAAGCCGTTGATGTTTATGGGCGCGCGGTCGCAGGCGGCCATCCTTACTTGCGAGGCAGGGAGAGATTCCGAAAGGATGGAGCTTTTGACTTCTTCTCCTTCGGAGATCATTTCTGCGTATAAGCACGCGGGGTTGGAGGCGTTTGTGCCGGTGCTGGTGAACCGGGGAAGGTTTTTGCCGCTTGGGTGGGGCGGGCGTTGACTTTTTTGCGCTTGCACGGCTGAGGGAAAGCCTGTTTTCTTACTGCTTTAGGGCGGTTGATGAAATGAGATCGCCGACGTTTTAAGGATTTTTAGGAGGGACAATGGCAGAGGTGAAATTTAACGGCATTTATGCCACTGTTGACGATGGCTCTAACCGGGTTTGCACGGTGCTATTCCTGCAGGCGGACAGAAGCGGTGCATTAAAATTAAGAGCCTTCGGGCTCCGACAAAAAATGGTTCTTGGTCCAAGGTCGATATCGAAATTTTTCCTCCGTGCGACGAGGAGCCTGTTATCACCTCTTATTATGTGAGGGATAGCGCCGGGGAGATTTTCTTGGCATTCCAGAGGGCCGAGGTTGAAAAAGCATATCCAGCGGTAAGAAGAGAGACTGGGGTTGAGTTCTTTGTGCGTGATCCGAGAGCTTGCATTCAAAACACCTTGAGGCACAACGGCGTGTTGAAAAAGGTTCTGGGATAACGTGGAATAGAAAAGGGATGCTTCTTTGGAGAGGCATCCCTTTCTGTTCGTCGTGGCTAGATTCTTGGTTTCGGCAGTTTTGCAACCGCTTGCTTCATGGTGGCGTGGACGCCTTTCCTTTCGGGTGGGGGGATGGGGGAGTCCAACCAGCCCTTGATCGGCTCCGGTGCGCCTGTAAATCAAAGGGTTAATATGTATTTTGGGCTGGGCGGCCGATTTTTTGTTGCATTTCGCAGGGGGGTTGGGCTAAAAACCCAACCTGCCTCGGAAACGGGGCACCTGTCGGAGACTGCGGGCGCTTCTTTGGAAGCTTAAATTTGCCAGCATAGATGGGGCAAGACAGTGATGCGCGCGGCGGGTTCCGCCTTTCTTCGCGTTTGTCTTTCTCTCTCTTCCTCTCCGACAAAAACGGGATTTTCTTCGCAGGCTATAGCTTTGCTTGCGGCGCGATGAACAATGGGATGCCCGCCTTTCGCGGGCATGACGACCGGGACAACGGATAGAGGAGGCAGCATGACTACACATACAAGCCCTAATCGGAAAGAGAAAGAAAAGCTCATTTCCCAGATCGACGAAGAGATCAAGGATTCGCAGATTATCGTCGTGACCAAGCAGACCGGACTCAATGCCGCCGAGACGCGCGATTTGCGCGTTGCTCTGCGCAAGGAAGGCGTCGGGCTGAAGGTTGCGAAGAACAAGCTTGTCAAGCACGCGATCGAGAAGGGGCCGTTTGCCGCTATCGAGACGTTCCTTCGTGGTCCGACCGCCTTGGCTTATTCCAAGGATCCGGTTGCGGCTGCCAAAGCTTCCGTCGCTTTTGCCAAGAAGAACGACAAGTTCAAGGTCGTCGGCGGCATCATGAACGGCGAAGTTCTTGATGAGGCCAAGATCAAGGTTCTGGCTTCTTTGCCGTCGCTCGACGAGCTGCGCGCCAAGATCGTCGGCTTGCTGCAGGCTCCTGCTACCAAGATCGCTCGCGTTCTTCAGGAACCCGGCGCTCAGGTTGCTCGCGTGCTTTCCGTTCGCGGCCGTCAACAGGCATAAGAGTTTTTATTGAGTTCAACATCCACCTAAGTTCAACAAAGGAGAGAGT
>CAZLIG010000055.1:0-378 GCA_964559415.1 uncultured Rhodospirillaceae bacterium | reverse complement strand
CAACCCCACCGCCTTCCCCTCCGGATGGGAGTACCATGGCTAATATTGAGAAACTGGTTGAAGAATTGTCGACCCTGACGGTTCTGGAAGCTGCCGAATTGTCGAAGGCTTTGGAAGAGAAGTGGGGCGTTAGCGCCGCTGCTCCCGTCGCCGTTGCCGCCGTTGGCGGCGCTGGCGCCGGTGCCGCTGCTGCCGAAGAGAAGACCGAATTCACGGTCGTTCTCGCCAAGGCCGGCGACAAGAAGATCGAAGTCATTAAGGAAGTCCGCGCGATCACGGGCCTGGGCCTCAAGGAAGCCAAGGACCTCGTCGAAGGCGCTCCGAAGCCCCTTAAGGAAGGCGTCAGCAAGGCCGATGCCGAGAAGTTCAAGAAGCAGC
>CAZLIG010000054.1:10215-11453 GCA_964559415.1 uncultured Rhodospirillaceae bacterium | reverse complement strand
TCGTGCATCACCCTGTTGGTAACCGCGAAGTTGGAAATCTATCGCCCGAATCTCTACTTGTCTAACGGATAGTTTTCAAGAATCCAAGCCTTTGGATAAGATTTTCTGAGAATGAGTTTAGGGTGTAGCATTTTGGTTTCTCGTTAAGGGAAAATTAGGGTTTGGACCGGGCTTTGAAGTGTCGTCCCGGGCGCTTCCTGACTGAAGTCAAAGCGGGTTTTTCTTCCTCTTCCACGATCATCATGGCCATGCTTCCCGTGAGCTTGTCGGCTTTGACAAGCCGAACCACGACGGGTTGCATAAGCTGGTACACGCGCTTTTTGTGCTTTCCCACGACCGCTTGGCGGCGTTCGTCATAGATGTAGTGATCGCGCGGGAGCGAATCGAGCGGGATGATTCCATCAGCTCCCGTTTCGTCGAGCCGGGCGAACAAACCAAATCGCGCCACTCCGCTTATGCGAGCTTTGAACTCGGCTCCGACCCGGTCGGCGAGGAAAAGAGTGATGAAGCGGTCGGTGGCATCTCGCTCGGCGGCGGCGGAACGCCTTTCGGTCGCAGAGATGTGCTCGGCGATGCCTTCAAGCTTTTCGATCTCGTTGTCCGTAAGGCCGCCTTCGCCCAACTTGCAGGCGCGGATGATTCCACGATGTACGATCAAATCGGCGTAGCGCCGGATGGGCGATGTGAAGTGCGCATACTTGGCCAATGCAAGGCCGAAGTGGCCGATGTTCTCCGGGCTGTAGATTGCTTGGGATTGGCAACGCAGCATCATCTCGTTCACGACTTGCGCGTGAGGCGTGCCGGCGGCGTTCTCCAGAATTTGAGTCAGAAATCGGGAGTGGAGTTGCTTTTTGGGAACGAGGCTGATGCCGAGCGTGTTCAGAAAATCGCGAAGGCCGTCGAGCTTCATCTCGGTGGGGCGGTCGTGGATGCGATAGAGGCACGCGCACGCTTTGCCTTCGAGCTGCGCAGCGGCGGCGACGTTTGCCGTTATCATAAATTCCTCGATCAGGCGGTGGCTGTCGAGGCGATCGCGGACTTTGATCGATTTGACTCGGCCCTGCGCGATTTCGACTTTGCGTTCGGGAAGGTCGAGTTCAAGCGTGCCGCGCTTCAGGCGCGCGGACAAAAGGCATTCGAAGGCTGAGTAAAGCGGTTCGATCACGTTAGCCAAAAGCGGCTTCGTCGCGGCATCTGGGTTGCCGTCCTTGGCCCGCTGCACTTGCTCGTAAGTGAGG
>CAZLIG010000054.1:0-10146 GCA_964559415.1 uncultured Rhodospirillaceae bacterium | reverse complement strand
CGCGTCAACGCTCCTGCTTTGTCGAGCCAAAGGTGTGCAGCCAAGCAGGCGCGCTCAACGTTTGGTTTGAGCGAACACAGGTCGTTGCTCAAAATCTCGGGGAGCATCGGGACGACTCTGTCGGGGAAATAGGTCGAGTTGCCTCGTTCGAAGGCTGTTTTGTCCAGCGCGCCGCCGGACCTTACGTAATGGGATACATCGGCTATAGCAACGATGAGATGCCAGCCTTCGCCCTCGCGTTCAGCAAAAACGGCGTCGTCGAAGTCGCGCGCGTCCTCGCCGTCAATCGTGACAAGCGGGATCGAGCGCAGATCGGTGCGGCCCTTGAGCGTTACAGGTCTGGCGGCATCCGCTTCGGCAAGCGCGGCAGCGGGAAATTCTTCGGGAATGTCATGCGTGGCGATTGCGATGAGGCTTACGGCGCGCGGCGCATTGATATCGCCCAAAGGCTCGACCAAGCGGGCTTCGCGCGAGCGCCAGCGGCGACTTTCGATTTTTTCGGCAAGCACGATAGTGCCTTCGGGGGCGTCGAAGTCTTTGGGGACTTGCAGCGAGTAATCGCCGCGTTCGCGACGGTTGGTCGGCTGCAGTATCCATCCCTTAAAGTGACGCGCAACGACTCCCACGATGCGCGTGCTCTCGTCGCGCTCACGCGAGGCCAATTGGTGTTCGCGCTGGCGCTTTGGTTTAGCCGCGCGTTTTTGGCCCGGCTTCAAGTGCCGATGCCTCGACGAGGTTTTCATTCCTGTCCCTTGCTCTACTGTGGCGGCGAGCGGAAGGCCATGACCTTCCATTTTGAACCCGCCTCTGAGGGAGAGGTTAGCACGCGCAGGGCGTTGTCGATCTTCTTTTTCGCGGATTCGTCCGCATTTCCTTTAAGAATTTCGGCCCTGGTGCTGATTCCGGCTTGGGCGAGGAAGCGGCCTTGCGGGATGATCGGGTCCACCATGACTCCATGTTCGAGCGCGCAGGCCTTGAGGGCTACAAAATCTACGTCTGCCGTGACGTCGGTTTCGCCGGGACGGGTTAGAATATCGGCGGCTTTGGACTGGTACCACGCGTCCAAGGTACCGGTGCCGATGGGAGTGTCGTAACCATAGTCGATGAAGATGGCTGCGCCGTGGTTCTCAACGATATGAGCGGCAAGTTTCCTAACGATCTCTCGGGATACGGCGGAGACTTCGTGGATCCAGCCCTGAGGGCGGGTCTTCAGGTCGTCCGAAGAAAGGGGATCGGGGCAGGCGTAGAGTTCTTGACCTGCGACAAGCTTAAGCCTCCCCCATTTAAGTCCAACCATCGTTTCGCGCCAACCGTCTTGAGCGCGTCCAAACTGGCGGACAGGCATATTGTCGAAGAACTCGTTTGCGATAATGATTGTCGGTACTTTTTCAAGGTTGTCGAGATCGTCGATGTGCAAGGGGCTATATTTCTCAAGCATCTGGACCTGCTTAGCGCGCAAGGTTTCGCTGCTATCGAAAAGGCGGACGCGCAGGGCTTGATGGAAATTTTCGATGGGTTCGGTGAAGCGCAAGAGATCGTGCATCAGAG
This sequence comes from uncultured Rhodospirillaceae bacterium, assembly GCA_964559415.1. Classification (GTDB taxonomy): domain Bacteria; phylum Pseudomonadota; class Alphaproteobacteria; order UBA9219; family UBA9219; genus CAIXLI01. The sequence continues at coordinate 8,598 of CAZLIG010000054.1, read as the reverse complement.
TCCCGTGTCCGGGGCCAAGTTCCAGCAATACGAAAGGATCGGGGCGGCCCAGTTTCTCCCACTCGTTCATGCACCAAAGGCCGATCATTTCGCCGAACATTTGCGAGAGTTCCGGCGCCGTCCCGAAGTCGCTTGAGACGCCGATGGGATCGCCGTGCCGATAATAGCCATGCTGCGGGTGTTGCAGGACGATGTGCATATAGCGTTCGATCGTGATCGGACCTTCCTTGCGGATGACATTCTTGATAAGCGAAAGCAGCGGCGGCGCTTTGGGACCGTGGGGGAGCAGATTTCTAACGCGTTGAAAAAACGAGGTTATAGGTGCTCGAGCGCTGCTTTTCATTGGAGGTATTCCGGGAGGTTTCTCTGAGGAAGGATGGGCATGATAGGACGTACCGAGTTCGGTACAAAGGGGTCTTTAGTAAATAAAGGCGCGCATACGGCTGTGTGTAATTTTCTTCTTGCGCCATTCCGAAAAATATGCGGAATCATCATGTCCGCTTGAGCCAAATCAATTTGGCGCGTTGTTTAAGATAGTTCAAAAGATAGAAGAAAAAAGTGTCGGTCGAGCTTAATTTGGCAAATGATGTTCCCTCTCTCCCCATTTTTCAGGGCGTGGAGGCTGGTGTTTTATGTGAACTGTTGGCGTCGGCTCATCCGGTGCAGTTCCAAAAAGCGGCGCTCGTCGTCGAGCAGGGCGACCCGATTTCCCGGTACTATGTAATGCTCGAAGGCTGGTGCGGTGCGACCAAAGGCAATGCCGAGGGGCAGGAGGCTGTGCTCCAACTCTTTCGGCGGGGCGACATTCTTTTCGATCTGACGCAAGACATTAATGTCGGTCGCTGCACGACGAACATCGAGGCGCTCACGCAAGTTAATTTGCTCGCGCTCACCCCAAGCGCTGTATATGCAGCGAAAACCAAGTCTCAGACATTGACGGAGAATATTCTTAAGGCCTTTGGCCGAAGGGTGTTGGAGCTTCGGGATCATATCGAGCAACTCACGCTTCACACCGCCGAGGAGAGGGTTGGCAGATTTTTGCTTCAACTCCGGCTTAACGCCGATGCCGAAAGCAAGGACATCGTTTTGCCGTTCGATAAGTCGGTGATGGCGGCCTATCTCGGGATTAAGCCCGAAACGCTTTCCCGCGTGTTTCAAGTTTTCAGGGAACGAGGGTTTACCGTTGCCCGCAGCCACCTCGTCATGCCTGCTCGCGACGCGCTTTGCCTCTACTGCGACAAGGTGACGATGCGGGCTTGTCCCTTTGCCAATCTCGATGGGTGTAGCTTTTCGATGAGCAAGCTTATGGGAAAGTGCGTCTGAAGAAGGTGCTTTGGTTAGCCGCAGGATATTGTGCCAACAATTTGCCGTCCCTTGACTTGGTCGCGGAACTAAAGTAGAACATAGCAGATATTCATGTTTTGTTCTTCCCTTCCTCGAGTTTCCGCAAGGAGATTTCTCCATGTTGACGCGTAAGCAAAAAGAATTGCTGCTGTTGATTCGCGACAGGCTCGCGGCGGACGGCGTTTCGCCGTCGTTCGACGAGATGAAGCAGTCGCTCGGGCTTAAGTCGAAGTCGGGCATCCATCGGTTGATTACCGGGCTTGAAGAACGCGGGTTTATCAAGAGGCTTCCGCACCGGGCGCGAGCGCTCGAAATTCTTCGATTGCCGGAGGGTGAAACCAAGGCCCGGAAGGCTGCTCGAAGCGTTCCGTCGGATTTGCCGATGCCGGATATGGCGGCTGTCGCTGCGGTGCAGAGCGTCAGTCTCCCTCTTTATGGACGGATTGCGGCAGGGACGCCGATTGAGGCTTTGCGCGACCCAAATGGCAGCGTTGACGTGCCGGTGGGATTGCTAGCTTCAAGCAAGGGGCGCTTCGACGCAGGAGAACACTATGCGCTCGAAATTTCCGGCGACTCGATGATCGAGGCGGGGATTCTCGATGGGGATCGCGTGATTATTCGGGCTTGCGACAATGCGAACGACGGGGCGATTGTCGTTGCGCTCATCGATGAGCAGGAGACGACGCTGAAGTACCTTAAGCGCGAAGGCGGGGATATCGCGCTTGAGCCTGCCAACAAGAACTATGAAACACGGAGGTTTCCTTCTGGGCGCGTGCGGGTGCAGGGGAAACTGGTGGGGTTGTTGAGGAGTTACTAAGGTTCCCTACGCGACCCGAGCGGCGGTATCATGTATCAAGTTTGATACAAGGCGGCGCTTTTACCAAAAAAATCGGAAACATTCAAGGCAGTTTGACTGCTGTGCACCGCAATATTTACGTATTAAAGACGCGGACGACTCAGCTTATGGGTATTGACGGAGCTGTAACATGGAGGGAGACTTCTGAGATTACATCTCGCATAAAAAGGACTCAAAATATGAAAAAGACTCCTGAAAAGGTTGATAATAAGCATATGCCAATTTACCGCGCGGCGAGAGCGATAGCCGATATGGCGCGGGAGTGCGGACGTCAAGTTGTCGGCGTTGATTTGAGGCCCAGTAGCCCGACGGTGAAGATTAAGCTTGATGGCGGGCTTGTCATTACCGTCGACAAATCGACGAATGTTGCAAAGGTAAAGAAGCAGTATGGATTAGTTCCTGTTGCGACTCCCCACTAAGACGACATCACATAAAACTATAAGGATCGATATCGATCGTGAGGCGCAGGTTGCGCGGGAGTTTCACTTCCGCCAGCCAGCGCTTCAGGATCGACGAAAGGTTGATATTACGCGGCGCTTGTATCATCAGCCGGTGGCGATACTTGCCTCTTATGCGCGCAAACGCCGCCGGGGCGGGGCCGAGAATCCGTAGCTCCTCGAAGCGCGGGATGCTGTCGGCAAGACTTTGGGCGGCGCGGGTAACTTGATGGGTGTCGACGCCCGAGACAGTGAGGCTTGCCAGACGCCAGAACGGCGGAAGGCGATAGGCCTCTCGTTCGGCAAGCTCAAGGCCCATGAAGGCGTCGCGGTCGCCCTTCACGATGGCTTTCATGACGGGATGCTCCGGCGCTGTGGTCTGGAGAAGCACGCGTCCCGGCTCTTCGGCTCGTCCGCTACGACCCGCAATCTGTTGAAGAAGTTGGAAAGTGCGCTCACTGGCGCGCGGGTCGCCACCCGCCAGACCCAGATCGGCATCTATGACGCCGACAAGCGTCAGGTTTGGGAAGTGGTAGCCTTTTGCCATAATCTGCGTGCCGATCAGGATGTCGATTTCCTTGGCAGCCATTTTGTTGACCAAGTCTTGCGCCGCGCCTGTTGCGTCGAGCGTATCGCTGGCCATCACCGCAAAACGGGCTTTCGGGAGGCGTTGCGTCACCTCTTCGGCAATGCGTTCGACGCCGGGACCACAGGCGGCGAAGCTTCCTTCGGCTTCACAAGCGGGGCATTTCCCCGGAAGGCGGATCGACCAATCGCAATGATGGCAGTGCAGACGGCCCGACTGCTTGTGCTCGGTAAGCCACGCGGTGCAGCGGGGGCATTGGAGACGATGCCCGCATTTGCGGCAGAGCGTGAGCGGGGCGTACCCCCGGCGATTAAGGAAGAGCATCGCCTGTCGCCCCGACACGATTGTCTGAGTGAGGCCTTCGAGCAGCGGAGGCGTGATGAACTCTTGCGCGGTGAGCTTGTATTTGCGGACGTCCACGAGTTCGACGTCAGGCATACGCGCAACGCCGAAGCGCTTAGGCAGAACAACGTGGGTGTATTTTCCTAGCTGCGCGTTGTGCAGTGTTTCAAGCGAAGGGGTGGCGCTTGAAAGGATAATAGGAATATTGCCAAGGTGCGCGCGGGCGACCGCCATATCGCGTCCATGATAGACGACGCCTTCTTCCTGTTTGTAGGCGGCTTCGTGTTCTTCGTCGACAACGATCAAGCCGAGGTCGGGGTAGGGTAGAAAAAGGGCCGAGCGCGCGCCGAGGACGAATTGGGCTTCGCCTTTCGCGATGGCTTGCCAGTGAAGGCGGCGTTGCTTTTCGCTAAGGCCCGAGTGCCATTCGACAGGGCGCGCGCCAAAGCGGGCGGCAAAACGGTCGATAAGCGCGGCGGTCATGGCGATTTCGGGCAGCATGACGAGAGCTTGCTTTTCGTTTCGGAGACACTCGGCAATGGCTTCGCAGAAGACCTCGGTTTTGCCGGAGCCGGTGACGCCATCGAGAAGAATGGAGGCGTATTTTTGAGCGCTGACGGCTTCGCGCAGCACTTCGGCGGCCTTGTTTTGGTCTTCGCTCAGATTAGGTTGATGAAAGCCGGGGTTGAACGTGGGACACTCAAAGTAGTCATTCTTCTTCGGTTCGATGAGCCTTGCGTTGCCGAAAAGCATTTTCATCACCGCGCCCGCAGGGGTGACTGTATAGTTGGACACCCATTCGATGAAGCTAAGGGTGACTTCTGGCACCGGAGGAACGGGCAGGCAGCGTATGATGGTTTTAAGCTTTTCGGGAGCGACCTCACCGCGCCCCTCGCCAAAGACCACGCCGATCACGGTTCGGCCCCCAAAGGGGACTTCGACAAAAGTGCCTGGAATGGGGCTTTTACCCTCCGGCGGGAGATAGTCGTAAGCCTCGCTAAGCGGTGCGGGAACCAGAATCCGCACGGTTTTCGGGGGTATGGCGCTTAAGTGAGTCATCATATATAAGGATTTAACCGCTCGACCGGGCTGTCATTACGTTCTGCCGCTTTGCTAAAGGCGAAGCGGCCCAAAGTCAAACAATGGAGATTTGCCGTGAAATTCTTTGTCGATACCGCTGACGTTAAAGAGATCAAGGATCTTGCCGCTACCGGGCTTCTGGATGGCGTTACCACCAATCCGTCTCTTGTGGCGAAATCGGGCGCTGCCAATTTTGTCGAGTTGATCCGTGAGATTGCGGCCATTGTTCCGGGGCCCGTAAGCGCTGAAGTCGGCGCCACCGAGTATGAACAGATGCTTGAGGAAGGCAAGTACCTTGCCAAGATTGCCAAAAACATCGCGGTGAAGGTGCCTCTGACTCCGGCGGGCCTCAAGGTCTGCAAATACCTCTCTGAGCAGGGCACCATGGTTAACGTGACGCTGTGCTTCTCGGCAGCGCAAGCCGTTTTGGCGGCGAAGGCCGGGGCCACGTTTGTTTCTCCGTTCGTGGGGCGTCTCGATGACATTGGCGAGTCGGGAATGCAGCTTATCTCCGACATTTGTCAGATTTATTCGAATTACCCGTCGTTCAAGACGGAAGTTCTTGTGGCGTCGGTGCGTAGCCCGCAGCACGTCGTTCAATCGGCATTGATGGGCGCTCATGTCGCGACCATCCCGCCGAAGATCATCTGGCAGTTGTTCGGTCATCCGCTGACCGACAAGGGTCTGGCTCAGTTCGTTGTGGATTGGGAAAAGTGCGGACAGAAGATTTTGCCGAACAAGTAAGACATATAACCGAGGAGGGGCCATGAAATTGGCAATCAAGATAGCTGCTATTGTGGCCCTTCTTTTGGTTGGGGCTTTGTATTTGCAGTATGGGACTCTTTCTCCCTGCGGGATGCTTCAGCAAAAGACCTCGCAAGAGGATGAGTTGGCCGGGCACTTGCCTGACAGCCTTGTGGAGATGGGGCTAAAGATGAAGCATGGGCCGCTCACGCCGGGGAAGTGCCTAAAGCTTTTGATAAATCCCGACGCCGACGTGCAGGGCGAACACGGCAAGGAATAGGTTCCGGAGCGGAATTGAGCGAAGCACTTACCACCCTCCCTCTTGCGGCTGATCTTGCCGATGCGCTTGAGCGTTGGCGCGTCTGGCTTTCGGCAGAACGGCGAGTGGCGGCGAAGACCGTGGAGTCCTATGGCTTCGATCTGCAAAATCTCTTTCACTTTTTAAATGGGTATCGCGGGGGGCAGGTTTCGCTTACCGTGCTGTCCTCGCTGACGCTTACGGATTTCCGCGCGTGGCTTGCGCATAATGCTGCGGAAAATATCGGCGCTTCTTCGAGGGCAAGGGCGGTTGCGGGGGTGCGAAGCTTCTTTCATTGGCTCGACAGAAGCGGACAGCTTCATAACGAGGCGGTCGATTTACTCAAGGTCCCCAAAGTGCAGCGCCGATTGCCAAGGCCTGTGACCGTGACGGAAGCGAAGGAGATCGTTTCTCTTGCTTCCGGCGTGCAGGAAGATAGCTGGATCGGGCTGAGAGACGAGGCTCTGTTTACCGTTCTTTATGGGGCCGGATTGCGTATCGGGGAAGCCTTGAGCCTTACGGGGGACGCCTTCTCTCGCGACCGGCTTGTGGTGACAGGCAAGGGGAACAAGCAGCGGAGCGTCCCGTTGCTGCCGATTGTGCGCGAGGCCGTGGAGAGATACGTGGCAGCCTGCCCCTATTCTCTGGAAGGCAAGCCTGTTTTCGTAGGCGCGCGCGGCGATGCGCTTAACCCCGCCGTCGCGCAACGGAATTTGAGGGCGCTAAGGCGGCAACTCGGATTGCCCGACACCGTAACGCCCCATGCCCTTCGGCATTCCTTTGCAACGCATTTGCTGGCTTCGGGGGCCGATTTAAGAAGCCTTCAGGAGCTGTTGGGACATAGCTCGCTTTCGACAACACAGCTTTATACCAAAGTCGATCCGCAGCAGCTTTCCAGCGTCTACCGCGCCGCTCATCCTCGGGCAAAGTGAAGGTTCTTTCCTCTTGACACGTTCTGGTGTAACATTTCGATGTTACATTCCAGCTTTGCGGGTCTCTCATGCGTTCTAAAGGGATTTCTTCGAGGCAAATTAAAGCCGGGCGTGCGCTTTTGGATTGGTCGCAAGAGGATTTGGCGGAGGCGGCTAAGCTTTCCGTGGCGACGATCAGGAAGCTTGAAAATGGGGAGATTTCGCCGAGGAGTTCGACGAATGAGCAGATTGTTGCCGCGTTCGAACTGGCAGGACTCGAATTTATCGAGCCTAATGGGGTGAGGCAGAAGCCGGAAGAGATCACCATCTATCAGGGGCATGAAGGAACGTGTAGGTTTTTCGACGATGTGTATACCCATGCGCGTGAAAAAGGCGGTGACATTGTCACGGTCTGTATTAATGAAGATTCGGTTGCCGATGCCCTTGGCGAGTATCAAAAAGTGCATTTGGAACGGATGCATGAGCTTATTCGCCAGGCCCAGGTCAAGTGCATTCTGACCGAAAACTTCAAGTCGATACCTGCAAAATACTGCGAGTATCGCTCGATATCGAAGGCGTATGTCGATTCTGTGCCCTTCTATGTATTTGGCAACAACTTCGCAGTGTTTCTTTTTGAAGCCCGGCCTTCGCCGAAAATCATCATTCACCATTCGAGGCTGCTTGCCGATGCATATCGGAAGCAGTTCTATTCCATGTGGGACAAGGCTTCGCCTGTGTTTGTCCCTGCGCACTTGCAGAAGAGGACGTAGTTATTTTGCCTGTCTGCGAACCTCGTACAGGGCGACTGCGGCGGCGTTTGAGACATTGAGGCTGCCGATCGGTCCCTGAGTGGGAAGGCGCGCAAGTTCGTCGCATTTTTGACGCGTAAGATGGCGCAGGCCTTCGCCTTCGGCTCCCAAAACCAAAACCGTGCGCCCCGAGAGATCGAGCTCGCTTAAGGTCTTTTCGCCCTCTTCGGCCAAGCCAATGCACCAATATCCTGCTTCGCGTAGCTCATCGAGAGCGCGGGCGAGGTTAACCACGTGGATCATTGGAGTCACCTCCAACGCGCCGGAGGCCGACTTCGCGAGGACGCCGGTGGTTGCCGGAGCGTTGCGCTCCGTCAGCACCAGTGCGCCTGCGCCGAACGCGGCGGTGGAGCGCAGGATTGCGCCCACGTTATGAGGGTCGGTGACTTGGTCCAGCATCAAGATCAGCGACGGAGGAGGATCGGCGGAGATGACGCTTTGCAAACCCGGATCGGGCAAAGGCATCGTTTCAATCACGATGCCTTGGTGCACGCTGTTGGGAGGCGTGATCTTGTCCAACTCGCCGCGCTCCGTCTTTTTTGGATCGGGGCGCTTGAGCAATTCTTCTTTCGCTTCAGCTATTGTGTGCTCGAAAAGCTTTTGTCCTGCTTCGGTGAGCCAAAGCCTTGTGATGCGGCGGTCGGGGTTGAGGAACGCGGCGCGCGCGGCATGGAGCCCCCAAACAAGGACGTTCTCGCCCGCAGGCTTGTAGGTCGGTTCGAGAAGCGGCTTTTTCTCGAACCTCGGCTTTACGGACTTTTGGGGACGTCCTTCACCGTGGAACCGCGGCTTTCCCTTGCCCTTGGCGTTAGGGTAAGCTTCCTTTTGCCCCATGCTTTTGCCATGAGAGGCTGTGTCCGAAGGCCGGAATCCGGAACGTGAGTTGGGGTAAGAGTCCTTGGCCCCCATGCTTTTGCCGTGCGAGGCTGTGTCCGAAGGCCTAAACCCGGAACGTGAGTTAGGATAAGAGTCCCTGGACCCCTTGCTTTTGGCGTGCGAGGCTGTGCCCGAAGGCCGGAATCCGGAACGTGAACGGTTTGACGAATATGATTTATTATTTTTCATAGCCTGACTTTAAGGAAGGGATTGACAAAAACAAGATAAATCCGTTACTTCCCTTGCTTCTTCGTTGGACAGGTGGCCGAGTGGTTAATGGCAGCAGACTGTAAATCTGCCCTCTCACGAGTACGT
>CAZLIG010000053.1:10632-11545 GCA_964559415.1 uncultured Rhodospirillaceae bacterium | reverse complement strand
AGAACGTAGCTCAACGGAACCTCGATGCTTGAAAAAAATGGCTGCGGAAAGGGCCTCCATTCCGCTGCCTTCGCTAAAATTAAGCCACGTTTGTTTCGGCCTTAATCTGCTGCATATGTGCGTCGATCAGCCCGAGCGTCGTCACGAGTTCGGTCAAAATCTCGGTTTGCTTCTCGATGTGCACCTGCACCTCGCGGTCCGCCGCGTTTCTTGGCCCGTTGGCGGGTTGTTGCGCTATACGGTTTTCCAGATCGCGTATCTGTTCGCCAACGGCGTCAATAAGGCTCGCTCGCGATGCCTCGATCTGCGCCGACATCTGGAACCACTGGTCAAGGAACTGTTTCTGCAAATCTTTGGAAAGGACTCCATCGGTAACCGTTTGCGGAGTCGCAAGATTTTCAAGTGTCTGGAGCTTGGTTTCGAGGAGTACGCGCTGTTCATCGATGCGAGCCGTAAGTTTGTCTCCGACTTCTTGGATCATGCGCGCATAATGGGGAGAGACGGAGAGCGCAGCAAGCAGCATCTCGATCTTCTTTTGAAGCTCGACGACCTTGTCCGGCCCCGAAACTGAATTTTGGATTTCTTCCTTAAGCGCCTGACGCAGATCGCCGGGCAGGGCGGACACGAAGACGGCAACTCTTCCGTCGAGTTCCGCCAACTGGCTGATCTTATTCTCGATATTGGCCAAATCATTCGAGTTTTCTGACTTTGCAGGGAGAACCTCGGCCACTGGCGTAAGCCTCTCAGTCATCGTCACTTGCAGGTTCGCAAGTTGATCCATGATCAGCCCGAGCTGACCCGTCAACGAGTTCAAAGCAGCGCTTTGCATATCATCGGAACCAGCAGTCACGCTCCTTGAAGCGGTGAGGGCCTGTGTAAAGCCGTCCTGCACGCGAGCCTGATCGTCAATTCT
>CAZLIG010000053.1:0-10622 GCA_964559415.1 uncultured Rhodospirillaceae bacterium | reverse complement strand
TATCCCCCAATTGCTCCATAATGCCGGAAATCTGTGCAGCCAGAGGCTCTAGAGCATTCCGTAAGGTATCGGAAGAATCGGCGCCTCTATGCGAAGTCTCCTCAAGCGCTTGCGCAAGTCCGAATTGGGAATCCGCCTGAGCATCAAGCTTCGCCTGAAGCCCCCCAAGCTGTTGCGAGATCGACGCCAGCTTGTCATTAATGCTCGTATCGTTCCAGCGGCTCTTGATGTTCTCTGTTGTCTCATTCAAAACCTTGCCGCCCGCCTGCAGTAAGTTGATAGCCCCAAAAAGCCTTTCGCCGAGGTCGTCCGCCGTCGAAGATAGTTTTGCGAGGGTCTCTTTTGCCTGTTCCGCATTAGACTTTAAGGTCATCTCGCTCGAAGCAAGTGACTGCAATGTATGCGTCAGCTGCTTGCCTGTGATTTGTGTGATTTCCGCCAATCCTTGGGCGCGATCCTGAATGGCGGGTATGAGCCGGGCCAACTGATCAGAAGTGTGGGCATGAGCATTCTTCAAGTGCTCGGCGCCGCCAACCATCTCCTTGACGGCTTGCATGATTTGCTTGCTGCCGTTCTGCCCGCCTTTCTCGATGTCGGTAAGAACTGCTTCGACCTTGGAGACAAGAGCGGTAATTGCTTCTTTTTGCTGTTTTATGACATTTGTCAGGGCCGCCGACTGATCACGGATATTTTCGGAGTCGGTTGAAATCGCTTTCATCATTCCTTCGAAAAGCGATCTCGATCCTCCCTCAAATCTCAAACGCACCGGACCCTGTTCGCTCATCAAAGAAACGTCTGGCAGATGGCTGAAGTTGTACCGCGCGATATCGATGGCGCGCGCAAGCTCGCCGATCATGTCCTGCCGCTCGATTCCCCAAATGGCAGTGCGCATATCGCCATGCGCCATGTTCTGGATGCTCTGAGCCAGAGCGCGCATAGGTGCCGAGCGCTTGTCCCGCAAAACCATATATACTGCGGTGGCCGATCCTGCAGCGAGAACCAGGCTGAACCAGCTTACGACTGTCAAAAGAGTTGCCCAGAATTGAGCCTCGTTCTGAGCTTCCAAGCGTGCTTCCGCACTGGAAGAAGCTTTCTGCGCATCGAGAACCGCAACTGCTGCATAAAGCGGCGAAAGATCGGAGGCGATAATCTCGTTCGAAAGCTCTCCTCCGGCAGGCGATGATATTTTTTCCAAAGCCGCATCAAAAAGGGATGCAACCGAAGCCAATTCTTGGCGTGTTGCCTCAGGAGTGGATTCTGGCAGCCCCGCAACGATCGCATCTGCTGCCTTGATGTGCTCCTTCATCGCGGCGATAACCGATGAATCATGTGTAAACACATACTTTTGAGCAAGTCCCAAGAACCCGCCATATCCCCATTCCTGCCTAAGCTTATTAAAGGTGTTCTTGCTATCGGACGGCGCAGTGTCGATGGCTAACGCAGCTTCTGCGCGGTCGAGTCTGTACTTCAAATAACCGGTGCCGCCGATCATTGAGATGCAGAAAAAAACAACTAATCCAAGAACAATGGCCGTCATGCGGCCGACGTTAGGAGAGGAAGCTGAGCCGGACATGGTGATTTTGCGCAGGAAATGAACAGGAAAGCGTGGCGATTATGGTAAATATTTTGTGAAAAAGCAATCTCTTCAAGATTCTACAGCTGGCTTTTAAGAAACTGAAGTAACGTGCTGAAAGTAAATCTGCCTTCGCGCAAACCTACTCGTTCAAACCCGTCCTCGAAATCCGCAAATCGCGGTGAACGGAAATCGAAAGCAATATTCCACAACCTATCAGAAGCGTCATCATCGCGGTTCCTCCATACGAAACGAGAGGCAGGGGGATGCCGACAACCGGGATTGTTCCTGTAACCATCGCGACATTCACAAAAACGTACAAGAAAAATGAAGTCGTCAGGCCAAAAGCAGCGAGTCTTCCGAACTGGTTTCGGCAGGTCAAAGCGATCATCAAGCCGTAGGCAATGAGAAGGAAGTAAAGCAATAACACGAACAAAGCGCCGACCATTCCGAATTCTTCCGCTAGAACAACGAAGATGAAGTCAGTGTGTTTCTCCGGCAAAAACTGGAGTTGGCTTTGGGTGCCTTGTCCAAATCCGCGTCCGAACATTCCGCCGGAACCCATCGCGATCTTTGACTGAAGGATATTATACCCATGCCCAAGCGGATCGGCCCCCGGGTCTAAAAAAGTCGTTAGCCGAGCCTTTTGATAGTCGTGCAAATGCTCCCAAGCCATCGGAAGCGCCGCTGCAACGAGAAGGATAACGATCACAAACTTCCACCAGCGCACGCCGCCCGTAAAGAAAACCGCGCCGCTTGCAAGAATTAGAAGCATCGCCGTTCCCAAGTTCGGCTGCATCAGCACTAGCCCGATGGGCGCAACGACCATCGCAATAGGAGCCACAAGCTTAACGGGCTGTCCGATATCCTCAAGCGAAAGCCCATGAAAATACTTTGCCAGCGCGAGCACCAGCGTCACCTTCATAAGCTCCGATGGCTGAATGACGATAAAGCCCAAATTGATCCAGCGTTGGGCACCCATGCCGATGTGGCCCATGATCTCGACAACAACCAGAAGCAGCAGAATGACCCCGTACATCACATAGGCGTAATGAAGCCATATCCGTATATCGGTTAAAGATATAATGAGCATCAGGCATAATCCGATGCCAAAACGTACGAGTTGAGGCCCCGCCCAAGGAGACCAGCTCTTGCCTCCGGCCGAATAAAGCAGGGCAACCCCGATAAGGCCTATAAGGACAATCAGCGCAATCATTCCCCAATTCAGGACTCTGAGCTTTTCGGGGATGCTAAGAGTGTCGGAAGGGGAGAGCCGTGACATTTGGTTGTGGAATCCTGGAGTTTTAGAGCGCGTTTTAAGCAAAATCGAAGGTTGAGCGCGAAACGCTTTCAATCCTCAGGAAAATGCCCTAAATTGACGCCCCTTTCCACAGAATTCGGGATAATTTTTTATGCAATCGGCGATTATCGTATTCCCTGGAACAAACCGCGAGCGCGACGCCATGGTGGCCCTCGAACGCTCGACCGGAAAGAAGCCGCACGTTGTCTGGCACACGGATCGCACGTTGCCGAAAGTGGACCTCATTCTTCTGCCGGGCGGATTTTCCTACGGCGACTACCTCCGCACCGGGGCGATGGCCGCCCATGCACCAATCATGCAGGAAGTGAAAGCCCGTGCCGCGCAAGGCGTTCGCGTCTGGGGTATCTGCAACGGTTTCCAGATTTTGTGTGAATCCGGCCTCCTGCCGGGGATTCTGTTGAGAAACAAGTCTCTCAAATTCATCTGCAAATCCGTGACGCTTAAGGTCGAGAATGCCGACAGCGACTTCACGCGCCTCTGCAAAAAGGGGCAGGACCTGCGAGCCATCGTCGCGCATGGCGACGGCAACTATTTTGCCGAAGCTGAGACGCTCAAAAAGCTGGAAGCAAACGGCCAAGTTGCTTTCCGCTACCGCGAAAATCCTAATGGGTCGTGCAACGACATCGCTGGAATTTTCAACGAAAAGCGGAATGTTCTCGGCATGATGCCTCACCCCGAAGACGCGATTGAGCCTCTTCATGGCAGCATCGACGGCAAACTGCTATTCGATAGCATCTCACAGGCACTCGCCGCATAGGATTTCTAAATGGATCGGGAGGAATCCGAGAAGATAGAGCGCGCTTTACTGAGCGGCAAATGGGGTGCGGGCGTTGCTCCTGCGTGTTTCAGCGAAGGCCGGGCCTTCGATATACCGATGTTAAATTTCGTGGTGGAAGACTTCACTTCCGAGCAGCGCCAAGAGGCGCTTCACCTCCTCAAAGAGAAATTTGAGGTGTATGGGTATGTAAAACGCAGCAATTTTATGGATAACCGTCTCGTGATTCGCGTCGAGGGGCTTTTGAACATCGAAAAACTGGCCCCGCACCTAGTTTCTAAGCCCGAAATTCCAACCCCGCCGGAAAGGCGTCTCACTCCCAACGCCTTTTTCTACAGAAAAAAACTCTAAGTCGTTGATCTATAAAGGAAGCGGACGTTAGCATTGCGTTCACCACTACGTGTTAAAATTCGTTACTAAGGCATAACGAGAACAGCACATTAGAACACTGATTTGCAGGGGAAGAATGGAGAGAACCATGGCAACGGATCTTCGCAAAATTGAAGAATTCATCCTCGTTGACGGAGATTGGAACTCAGGTTTTGTGCGAGGGCAAAACAACACAACGCATCCTGTTCATACGTTGTCACTTGAAGACCTATCGAAGGAAGAGCGTGAAGCCGCCGTTTTTCTTCTAAAAGACAAGTACGACATCACTGCGACTCTTGAGGAGCCTTCACGAAGAACGTTGCACGTGGAATCCACCGCAACAAGCAAAGAGGTGTCAAAGCTCTCGGCGCTTTTATGCTTGGCCGATCCTGCATATTGGACTGAAGCCGAAGGAGAATGCTAATGCCAATGGAATTCAATCCTGAACAAAAATTTTCGGGTTCCCAAATCGAGTATTTGGAACGTCTGATGAATAAATTAGGGGTGCCAACTAAGCAGAAAAATGGCGCCCTGAGATTTACGGACGAGGCGGTGGAAAAACTGCAGAAACGCTTCCCTTTGCGTCGACTGCTCCCTGAAAGAAGGGCTATAAAGTTTTCAGGCCCCCAAAGACGCCTCACATGCTAGATGCATGAACGGAGAACAGGAAAAACCGCTCCGAGAGGGGCGGTTTTTTTATTTCTGGTAAATCCAGGTCCTGTAAAAAAGACTCCCTCTTGAACACCTATTGGCGAAGTGTAATTCTATCAAATTCTCCGGGCAACGCTGGGCGTAGTCCGATCACTTACGTTGGAGACTTCAGATGAAAGTTTATTACGATAAGGATACCAACCTCGATCTTATCCGCAGCAAGAAGGTTTGCATTATCGGTTATGGCAGCCAAGGCGCAGCCCATGCGAATAACCTGAAAGATTCCGGCGTAGATGTAACTGTAGGCCTGCGTTCGGGTTCTGAGAGCGCAGCCAAGGCAAAAAGTATGGGCCTTAAAGTGGCCGAGATCGGCGACGCAGTCCGCGGAGCCGATGTCGTCATGATGCTCGCTCCCGACCAGCACCAACAAGACATCTACGAAAAGTATGTTCGCGACAACCTTAAGGACGGGGCCGCACTTATGTTCGCGCATGGCCTCAACATTCACTTCGGCCTAATCAAGCCGAAAAAAACTATCGACGTCATGATGTCCGCCCCTAAGGGACCCGGCCACACGGTTCGTTCTGAATATCTGGGAGGTGGCGGTGTTCCATGCCTCGTAGCCGTGCATCAAGATGCGACAGGCAAAGCGCTTGATATCGCACTGGCCTATACATCTGGCATCGGCGGTGGACGTGCAGGCATCATCGAAACGACGTTCAAAGACGAATGCGAAACCGATTTATTCGGCGAGCAATGCGTGCTTTGCGGCGGCGTCTCTGCGCTGATAAAGGCGGGCTTCGAAACGCTAGTCGAAGCGGGCTACCCTGAAGAGATGGCCTATTTCGAGTGCTTGCATGAGCTGAAGCTCATCACGGACCTCGTCCATCAGGATGGTCTTGCGGGAATGCGTCACTCGATCTCGGACACTGCAGAGTACGGAGACTACACGCGTGGCCCCCGCATCGTAACCGCCGAGACGAAGGCAGAGATGAAAAAGATACTGTCGGAAATTCAGTCCGGCAAGTTCGTGAACGAGTTCCTCGGCGGGAACAAGGAAGGACTCGCAAAACTTCCTCAGTATCGGGCGTCGGAAGCAAACCATCCCATCGAAGCCATCGGCAAAAAACTGCGCGCGATGATGCCTTGGCTCAAGAAAAACCGCTTGCTTGACAACGACCAGAAGCAGGCTTCTCCGAGAGCATAAGCTTCTTACTCTTACACCTAATCATAAGAGGCTGGCTGTAGCTTTCAGCCAGCCTTTTGATTACTCAAAATCCCGGTTTTACGTGTTTTACTTTCGTCTTTTCGGAGTATAGGAGGAGCCACTTCAAAAAAGAGAAAAGCAAGGGAAAGACAATGGATAAGGTGTTGCCGTTTGATGAAAAAAAAGCATTCCTTCAAAACGTACTTGAGACAGAAAATAGCGCGCATCCGACAGCTAAGCCGGAACCCCCACAGGATGGTACCGATCCGACTGACACCGACGCCTTTTGTTTTTGGAGTCGGAAAATAGGAGGACCTCTCTTCGCCATTGGCTCGCTTCAGGCAACGTTTGCAGAGACCACTGGCATAGGCGGAGTCAATGTGAATGGAACCAAGATCGTTGCTGGTCTTGGGCATGCGGTTTCAAATGGAACGCTGTTTCAACAGGCGGCTGATTGTATCCTCAGCAATATGCATCTTGTTCATGAAACTCCGGCGCCAACCTCAGCAAAGATCGGTGCCGGGATAATCGGGGTGCTAGGAGTGACCTTCGGCGCGGTGTGTGTGGCAGGCCCACGCACAAACAAAGAAGTCCTCGTCCCCTTATGCGAAAAATACGTCGACCCGCTTCTGGAAAAGACTTCCACATTTATGCTGAAAAGACCGGATTTTAAAAATCTCAAATCAAAGCTGCCCTTGCGTGGTTATGACAAAGAATAAGCAGTTCCGTTTCCGCAAAGGGCAGGGCAGCTTTTAAAAACCATCCAGCAAAGCCGCAGGATAAAGGTCCATTTCCTTAAACTAAATCGTTCGCGCCGTCTTTGGCGGTTTTGGTCATAACAGCAGCAAAGAATCCGTCCGTCCCATGCTTGCCGGGAGAAAGCGATAAAAAGTCCGCACCGTTAAGTCCGCACTTTGCGAGTGAGAACTCTGGATGTGCCGCAAGAAATTTTTCGATCTGTTGTTCGTTCTCGTCCGGCAGCAGAGAACAGGTTGCATAGATTAGCCGCCCTCCCGCTTTTACCAGCCGCGCTGCGCTGTCTAGAATCTGAGCTTGCGTCTTGAGCAAAGCCTCAAGCCCAGGTCCTAGCTCTCGCCATCGCGCGTCCGGATTTCTCCGCCACGTTCCGGTCCCGCTGCATGGCGCATCGGTCAAGACGCGGTCGAAGCTCCCCTTGTGCTTTTTCACCCAAGGATCGCGCTCGCTCTCTAAAGGCTTCACCTCAATGTTATGCAGACCCGCGCGCCGAAACCGCTCTGCGCTGCGTTTGAGCCGCCCTTCCATAACGTCGCAAGCAACAATCCGCCCTTTGTTCTGCATCATCGCGGCAATAGCGAGAGTTTTGCCTCCGGCACCGGCGCAAAAATCGACAACCCTTTCGCCTGGCTTCGCATCGACGGCCAGAGCCACCAACTGTGATCCTTCATCCTGTATCTCAACAAGCCCGTTTTTGAGCATTGGTAGCGTATTAAGCGAAGGCCTTTCAAAAACCCGAATCCCCCAAGGCGAAAGCGAGCAGAGCTGGGCCTTAAGCCCAAGCTTCTTCAACTCTTCCAGCATCGCTTCGCGGTTCGTCTTAAGCGGATTGATGCGCAGATCGAGCGTTGCGGGCTCCTGCATGGCGCGCATTTCGCGCATAAATTGTTTGCCGAATTTTTCTTTAAGTGTCGGCGCGCACTGAGGCGGGCACTCAGCCAAAACCTCTTCGGACATCTCTGGATGCTCAATCGTGCACCCCTCAAGCTTCTTTACGAGCGCGTATTCGCCGTCCTCGAGAGGCTTCGGCGCGAATTTCCCGCCGCTGCAGACCTCAGAAATTTTTTTGGCCGAAAGCCTGTCATTCAGTGCGAGCCAAGCCAGAAGCCGAAGCCTCGGGACCGGGACCGCGTGTTGCTTGGTGATCCACCAGTCGAGCCGAGCCTGATGCCTGAGAATTGCATAGAGCCGCGATGAAACATCGCCGCGATCATGGCTTCCTATAAACCTCCGCGCCCTGAAGTAGGCACTGACAATCGCATCGGCGGGCCGAGGCGTCCCTGCGATTTCATCGAGAAGCTCAATTGTAGCTTGAATACGTGCGGCAGGAGTCACTGGATAATCCGTCAACCCCGCCAAGGCGGGGGTTCCATTTGGTTTTTAGCCGGGATTTTGGAGATCAGCCGAATTCTCCCGGCGGCGGATCGACCGGCACATTAAGATCCTCAAGAAGCAGATCCTCATTTGTCAGTTTCATCTGCCCAATGGTAAAGTGCTCCGGCGCATTGATCTCGGGATCAAAAATGTCCATTTCCAGAGGCGCGATCTTGATGTCGGTCTTGAAAAGCGCGTTTTTGAAAACAACCGTCGCGGCAAGCGTGATAAGGTTATCGCGTCCTATTCCTTTGTAGGTGATGGGCATGAGGCGCTGGTTGACTTCGGCCTTCTCCTTTTCGTTGGCAGTGGGAAGCCAGGTAACCTCTTCGGGCTTTTCGACAATGATGAACCGGCCCAGTTGTCCGCGAACGAAATGGAAAAAGAACCGTGCATAAGGGATGCAGGTTTTTCGATCAAGCTTGATAGGTGCGCGCTCGTTAACGCTATATATCGGTTCGTTCGTCCAGTTCATCACGCTAACGTCACCCGGCTTATAAAGCGCGTAGCGAGTGTTGGGCTCCGGCAACGAAGCGTCGGAAATGGCATAAAGTTTGAATTCATCATAAAAGGGGAGATCCGCCGACTGAACCGTGGTCTTGCCCTCCGCGAATTTCACGGGCGCGATTTCGCCTGCAATATCAGAGAAAAATTTCTGCATTGCAGCATTATCCAGCTTCTGGAACGTCAAATCTATCATTCGAAAGCCTTTGTACAGGGAAATACGAAGCCTATAAACTGGGCGCGGAAGCGTTGTAACCTCCACAAAAACCAAGTTTATACGATATCTGAACAATAGGCGATAGGTACTATTAAATTGTTAATGGAAAAAGAGGGGGTTGGCGGAAAGGGGGGCTTTTTGGAAAAGATGAAAAGAATCTGAATGACTCTAGTTGCATCTAAGGAAAGGCTTTGCTATTTGATGCCCGGAACTCGAGAATCTAACACTATTTTCAGGTAATTCACGTGTCAGAAAAACCTCCCGCTACCTCACCTCTTTCCGGCGAGAACGCGCTCTTAACGAGCCGTTATGTGGGTGCCTTGATTGCCTTGACGCAAGAGAATAAGGCAACGGACATCGTCGTCGACGATATGCATAATCTTCGCGTCGTCTGGAACGAGAGTCCCGAATTTCGTGAAGTTGCCAAGAACCCGCGCTTCACGGTTGAGTTTGTGATCGCTGCCGCCGAACAAGTCGGAAAGATTATAGGTGTCCATCAGCTTACGGCCAACTTTCTTACCATAGTCGCGCAGAATCACCGCCTGAGCCTTCTGCCTTCCTTGATCGACGTATTCATGGACGAAGTCAGCATCCTGCGCGGTGAACACCGTGCCGATGTCAGAACGGCGCATCCGTTGAGCAACGATCAGCGCGGACGCCTCGCGAAATCGCTTGAAGCCGCAACTGGCGGAAAGATACATCTTATCCTAACCGAGGATCCCTCAATCATCGGTGGGCTGACTGTGAAGATCGGTTCAAAGTTTGTCGATGCCTCGGTGAAGACCAAGCTCGATCATCTGGAACACATACTAAAAGAAACAAACGCGGCGGCTTAGTCGTCACACCAAAGGGAGATGCTTAGATGGATATTCGTGTTTCTGAAATTTCTTCGGTATTGAAACAGCAAATCGCAGGGTTCGGCGCAACGACCGAAGTTTCCGAAGTAGGGCAGGTGCTCTCCGTCGGTGACGGCGTCGCGCGCGTCTATGGCCTCAATGATGTTCGCGCCGGGGAAATGGTCGAATTTGCCTCTGGCGTTAAGGGAATGGCCCTCAACCTTGAAGCCGACAACGTCGGCGTCGTCATCTTCGGCGAAGACCGTGGCATCCGCGAAGGCGACACAGTCAAGCGTACCGGCGCCATCGTCGAAGTTCCTGTGGGCAGAGGCCTTTTAGGCCGCGTTGTCGACGGCCTCGGCAACCCCATCGACGGCAAGGGGCCGCTTAAAGACGTCAAGATGAGCCGTGTCGAAGTCAAAGCTCCCGGCATCATTCCGCGTAAGTCGGTCAACGAGCCGATGCAGACCGGCCTCAAGGCGCTCGATGCTCTCGTGCCGATCGGTCGCGGCCAACGCGAACTTATCATCGGCGATCGCCAAACGGGTAAAACCGCTATCGCGATTGACACCTTTATCAACCAGAAACCCATCAATCAGGGGACCGACGAATCGAAGAAGCTGTATTGCATCTACGTCGCCATCGGCCAAAAACGTTCGACGGTCGCGCAGATCGTCAAGCAGTTGGAAGAATCGGGCGCGATGAAGTACTCCATCGTCGTCGCCGCCAGCGCTTCCGAACCCGCTCCGCTGCAGTTCATCGCTCCGTACACGGGCTGCGCTATGGGCGAGTTCTTCCGCGACAACGGTATGCACGCCCTGATCGTTTATGACGATTTGTCGAAGCAAGCCGTCGCCTATCGCCAGATGTCGCTCTTGCTCCGTCGTCCTCCCGGCCGCGAAGCTTATCCGGGCGACGTCTTCTATCTGCATTCGCGCTTGCTCGAGCGCGCCGCTAAGCTGAACGACAAGAACGGCGGTGGTTCGCTGACGGCCTTGCCGATCATCGAAACGCAAGCAGGCGACGTCTCGGCCTACAT
>CAZLIG010000052.1:11376-11615 GCA_964559415.1 uncultured Rhodospirillaceae bacterium | reverse complement strand
TCTTGTGTTTACATCAGGGTCGGAGGGCGCTCCTAAAGGGGTCGTGTTGAGCCACCGGAATATCCTCGCGAACTGTCGGCAGATGCTTAGCCGCCTCGATCTTTCTCCTCAGGATAGAGCGTTTAGCTGCGTTCCTTTGTTCCATGCGTTTGGGCTGACTGTTGGGACGTTGCTGCCGGTTCTTTCGGGCATTCGGACGGTGTTTTATCCATCGCCCTTGCATTACCGGGCCGTGCCCG
>CAZLIG010000052.1:0-11366 GCA_964559415.1 uncultured Rhodospirillaceae bacterium | reverse complement strand
CTGCTTGGCACTGACACGTTCCTTTCGGGGTACGGGCGGTTTGTGCAGCACCCTTATGATTTTCATTTTTTGTCTTACGTTTTTTCGGGGGCCGAAAGGCTTAAGGAAGAGACGAGCGATATGTGGTGCGAGAAGTTCGGGTTGCGCGTGCTTGAGGGGTATGGGGTAACCGAAGCGTCTCCAGCGATTAGCGCCAATACGGCGATGCAGTATCGGAAAGGAACTGCGGGGCGGCTTCTGCCCGGCATTGAAGCGAGACTGGAACCGATATCCGGGATTGAAAATGGCCAGCGGTTGTTCGTTAAAGGACCCAACATCATGCTGGGATACATGAAGGAGGACAGACCCGGCGTTCTGCAGCCGCTTGCCGACGCGTGGTATGACACGGGGGATGTGGCCTCGATTGATGAGGATGGGTTTCTGACAATTGTGGGGCGCGTCAAAAGGTTTGCGAAGATTGCGGGGGAGATGATCCCGCTGGAGGCCGTGGAGAATGCGGTTTTGTCGGTTTGGGGGGATACGAACAATGCCGTTGTGAATGTGCCGGATGCGCGGAAGGGAGAGGCGCTTGTGCTGTTTACGGATTTTCAGGGCGCGGAGATGGTCAGCTTGGTTCAGGCATTTAAGAAACTCGGGTTACCGGAGCTGTATGTTCCGCGTGAGGTGATTAAGCTCGACAAGCTTCCGACGCTGGGGACGGGAAAGCCGGATTATGTGCAGTTGAAGGGGATTGCTGAGGAAAGGATTGGGGCATAGGTAATTTATTCGGCGGTGGAAGATGGCGGGGGGTCTTCATCGGTCTCCGGCTCGTCCTTGATCCACTGGGAGAATTCTTCTTCCTCGTTCGTGATGGCTTCCTCGGGCTCGCCTTCTTGGTCGCGGGGGAGGTTGGAGAGGACGGGGCGGGCGTCTAGGAGGCCGGCGGCTTTGAGTTCGTCGAGGCCGGGGAGGTCTTTGAGGGATTCAAGGTTGAAGTGGCTCAGGAAGTCGGGGGTCGTGTGCCACGTTAAGGGACGTCCGGGCGTGTCGCGGCGTTTGCCGGGGCGAATCCATCCGAGTTCGAGGAGGATGTCGAGAGAACCTTTGCTGGTTTCGACGCCGCGAATGCTTTCGATGTCGCCGCGCGTTAGGGGTTGGTGGTAGGCGATGATGGCCAGTACTTCGGCGGCAGCGCGCGGGAGCTTGCGGCGGGGCTGGCGCGTGATTTTCATGTTGGGCGCGAGATCGGGGGCCGTGCGGAATGTCCATTGGCCGTCGATTTCTACGAGGTTTACGCCTCGGTTTTGGTACTGCTGCTTCAGCTCTTGAAGGAGTTCGGGGACGTTGACGCTCTCGCCCATCTGGCGCTGAAGGGAGTCGAGAGTTGCGGCTTCGGGGGTTGCGAAGAGGAAGGCCTCAAGGAGGCGGAGTTCGGGGGTCATGTCGGTCATTGGGGTCTCATAGGTTGGGTTTCCATAACCAAATGGGTTCCCCGCCTTCGCGGGGATGACGATTTAAGGTTAAGTGCTCCGGGGGGCTCATTCGTGGTCACTCTCTTTGCCGTCGCGGCGGCGGACGTAGATGGGTTTGTAGGTGCCGTCTTGCCGGAGTTCGATTTCGCCGCTTTTCGCTAGCTCGAGCGTTGCCGCGAAGGTCGAGGCGATGGCGGAGCGGATTTCGAGGGCTTCTTCGGCGTCAATGACGTCGGGAAGATAGTTTTGCAGGACGCTCCAGTCGGGCATTTGGCCTAAAAGCAGGCGGAGGCGCGAAACGCTTTCTTCCAGACCATAGAGGCGCGTGCGCTTGATGTTGTAATTTTCGGGCTTACGGCGGCGCGAGGGGGCGCTGAGAGCCACGAGCAAATCTTGAAGGGGGAGGAAGTAAATCGGTTTTTCCTCGACCTCCATCGGTTCGGGGATGCCGCGCACAAAAATTTCGGAGCCTAGCTGAGGACATTCCTGAATTTGCTTCGCCGCCTTTTGCATGGCTTCGAGGCGCAGCAGTTGGAATTTCAGGGCTTCGGCCATTGCGGCGGGGTTTTCTTCGTCCTGCGGGCGTTCCGGCTCGGGGAGGAGAAGGCGCGACTTTAAGTAGGCTAGATAGGCCGCCATGACGAGGTAGTCGGCGGCGATTTCGAGGCGGAGGCGGTGCGCTTCGGCAATATAACTTAGGTATTGCTCGGCAAGCGGCAATATTTGAAGTTTTGCGAGGTCGACCTTTTGTTCGCGGGCGAGATTCAGCAGCAGGTCGATCGGCCCTTCGAAGCCGTCGAGGGAGACGACGAGGTCGGCGGGTTCGCCGTCGCGGTCGAAAGATATGTCGTCTGTTTCCGAGCTCATGTCCGCAAAGCCATAGAATCAAAGGGTAAGCGCGAAGAGTATGAAGAATTTGCTTTAGAATCCACGTTTTTGTACAAATCCTCCAGCACTTCCCTCGAATAACAGGCCGAAGCCTTATGCACAGCCCTGATCATCACATTATTGCCAACCTTTTGCATTTGCTTGCGGGCGGAGGAATAGGGCTGGTTTCGGCCAGCCTTGCCATGTCTTTCGGCGCTCGCTCTGCCGACAGGATGCCCGGCGAGGGGCGGATGCCCCAGTGCCTTTATTGTTCTCGCCCGCTCACTTGGCAGGAGGCTTCTCCTCTATTGGGGTGGCTTTTAAGGCCAGATACCAAGACCCTGCCTTGTCCTTGCGGGCTTAGGACCGGGCTTTGGATGCAGCCTGCCGCAGAAATTGCCGGGTTTTTGATCGGCCTTATCGCGATGTATTTTCAGGATTGGTCTTTACCCGCCCTGCCCTTGTGCATCGGGCTTGGGCTTCTTCCGGCTATTGCGCTTATCGATTTTCACTTCGGCGTTATTCCGGATGGGCTGAACCTTCTTTTGGGGGTTTGCGGGCTGTCCTTCATCTTCCTCCGGGGCGAGGACTATTATATGGGGATGGTCTCATCGGCGATCCTTCTTCTTCTCGGGCTGTTCTTTGCGCTCGTGTATAGCAAGTGGCGACGACAAGAAATGCTTGGGCTTGGCGACGTAAAATTTTTTGCGGCTGCGGGGCTTTGGCTTCATCCTCACACTACGGCGACGTTTCTGGCTCTTGGGGGCGCTTTTGGCATTCTTTTCAATCTGGTCTGGCGGCGCATTAGCAATGAGAAGCAATTTCCGTTTGCTCCGGCACTCGGCCTCTCGTTGTTTTTGTGCGTTATCTACAGGTTGATATGGGCATGAAACCGGGGTTCGCCAAATCTCTTTTTACCGTGAGCAGCCTGACGGTTTTGAGCAGAGTCGGAGGGTTTATTCGGGACTCGCTGACGGCGGTTTTCCTTGGGGCGGGACCGGTGGCCGATGCGTTTTTTGTTGCGCAGCGTTTGCCCAATTTGTTTCGAAGCTTGTTTGCCGAGGGCGCATTTTCGGCGGCGTTCGTGCCGCTGTATACCTCCGAGCAAGAGCGGCATGGCGACGAGGCGGCTCAGGAATTTGCAGGACAGGCGCTTATGCTTTTGCTGGCGGCGCTGATACCGTTTTCGGTTCTGGTGATGATGTTCATGCCGGAGGTTATGCTGCTTTTGGCACCGGGGTTTCGGGATGAGCCGGAGAAGTATGAACTCGCGGTCAATTTCAGCACCATTACATTTCCCTATCTCGCGCTGATTTCGGTTACTGCGCTTCAGACGGGCGTGCTTAATGCCAGAGGGAGGTTTGCGCCGGGCGCTGCCGCTCCTATCGCTTTCAATATCGTGCTGATTATGGGGTTGTTTGCGTCGCAGCTTTTTGGGTGGCACGTGGGGTATACGCTTGCGTGGTCGGTGACGATTTCGGGAGCGGTGCAATGCGCTTGGCTTGCGATTAGCTGTTATAGGGCGCGGGCTGCCCTTCCGCTTCTCAGGCCTCGTCTTGGGGAGGCGAGCAGAAAGCTGTTCAGGAGGATTGGCCCGGGGGCTGTCGGGGCGGGAGCGGCGCAGATTAATTTGCTGATCTCGACCATTCTGGCTTCGACGTTGCCGACGGGGGCTGTTTCTTATCTTTTCTATGCCGACAGGCTTAACCAGCTTCCTTTGGGGGTGGTGGGAATTGCTGTCGCTACGACGCTTCTGCCGCTTCTTTCACGATATGTCGAGGCAGGGGATGACGACAAGGTTCGGCATTACAATACACGCGCTATCGAATTCTGTTTGCTGCTGGGGCTGCCTGCGATGATTGGGCTGATTGTCGTGGCGAAGCCGATTATCGAGACGCTCTTTCAGCATGGGGCTTTCAAGCAGGGGGATACGGCAGCAACGGTTGAGGCGTTGCGGGCGTATGCGCTCGGCATTCCCGGATTTTTGCTTGTGAAGGTGTTTGCGGCGGATTTTTTTGCGCGGCATGACACGAAGACGCCCGTGCAAGCGGCCATTATCTCGATGGTCATCAATGTTGTGTTGTCCGCTCTCTTTTTGATCCCTTTGCAGCATGTCGGGATTGCGCTTGCGAACAGCATTGCGATAAGCATCAACGCGGGGCTGCATTACTACCATCTGAAGCGGAGGAACTTCCCTATCGGGTTGCCGGAGCTTCCGAGACGCGTTGTGAAGATTATGCTCAGTTCGGCGGCGATGGCTGTTGCTTCAGTTGCGCTTGTTTTCGGATGGGAAGCGATGGCGTTCGACAATGTTATGCAGAAGGTTCTGGCTCTTGGCGTGCTCATCGCGACATCGGGGTTGGCTTATGGGGCGGCGTTGCATTTGACGGGGGCGATGAAGATGCAAGCCGTGAGGGATATGCTTAAAGGGCAAGCTTGAGCTGATATCTTAACCAAGATGCGGTAGCCGAAATTATTTTTTCGCTTATGAGCGATGCCGCGAAAGTGGTAAATACAGGTGGTGATACTACCTCTTTTTTTGAATGTGTCGAATTATGAAACTTCGTAACAAAAATCTTTCTGCTCTTTTCAAATATACTGGGGTCGCGTTGTTGGGCGCGACAGCTGGTGCCATCACAGGGGGAATGATGGCCAGATTAACGGGGGGCGATTTGCTCTCAGGCGTCATCTCCGGAGCGGCAAACGGAACCTTTGGCGCCGCCGCCGGAAGTCTGTGCAAAAATATGTCATTTGGGAAATTGGTTGGCGCTTCAGTTGCTGTCGCTGCAGCCGCAAGCGTCGATTATGGACATCCAGAAAAATACCGGTATCGCAGTCGGAGCGCTCTATGTTTTCTCTGATCCATGGAAGAACATCGGCCCGAGTTAGCAGTTTGGTTCAAGGGCAGAGGGCGACCGTTGAGCGGGTTAGGCCTTTGAAGCCGCAGTACAGGGAGTGGTTGAGGCTGTCGAAAAGGTCTCGGCGTTGGTTTTTGGCGACAACGTAAGTCACTTCGGGTGTCAGGACTTTCTTTTCCCTTGAGATGGCGTAGTCGATATCCTTTTCGAGATTGGGGCTTTCGGGGCGGTAGAAGTTCATCTCGGCTTTTCGGTCGTTGGTGATGCCCAATGTTGTTGGCGGGATGAGCAATGAGGCTCCGCTTGGCCACTGCACAAAGATGGCGTTTGTATACAGTACGCCGTCGTTTATACGGTGATCAAATGCGCTATAGCGCAAGACCGCAGGGCATCTGCCGACCTCTCCTATGCTTTCTTCCCTAATATAGGCACCGCTGGGGAAGCAGTTGTACGTTACTTCCACCTCGTGGGCGCATGAGGTAAGGGCGAGAATTGCCAGAAGCGAAAGTTGGGAACTTCGATGCATATCGGTCTCCACAGGAGCCTGACTTTCGCCCTATTTACCATTTCTGCCCTTGATGGGCGTCAACCTGCCTCTTCGTTTGCTAAATCAAGAATTGTCGGTAAAATAGGGTTATTACACTCACTTTTGCCTATTGGATTGAAAACAGATGAGCCAGCCGGATAACGAAAATCTTTCCTACGATACCTTTGCCGCGTCCATTCAGCGGAGCAAGGCGCTTGAGGAGGATATTCAGAAGAACCCGCAGAAGCATCGCGTGTTGACTGGGGACAGGCCGACGGGGGATTTGCATATCGGGCATTTGTTCGGGTCGCTGCTGAACCGGGTGAGACTGTCGAAGCTTGGGGTCGAGACGTTTATCGTTATTGCGGATTATCAGGTTTTGACCGACCGCGAGGTGTTTGACAGGATTTCGGAATGCACGGTGAATTTGGCTCTGGATTACATGGCGGCGGGGCTTGATCCGGATGGCGGCAATGTATTTATTTTCCCGCATAGCTGCGTGCCGGAGCTTAATCAGCTTTTGCTGCCCTTCTTGAATCTGGTGAGCATTCCCGAGCTTGAGCGGAATCCGACTGTCAAGGAGGAGATCGAGGCGGCGAAGATGGCGCGGATGAATGCGGGGATGTTTACCTATCCTGTGCATCAGGCGGCGGATATTTTGTTCTGCAAGGCGGATACTATTCCGGTGGGGAAGGATCAGCTTCCGCATATCGAGCTTACGCGGACCATTGCCCGGCGGTTTAATGCAAAATATGGCAAGGATGCGCCGGTGTTTCCGGAACCTCAGGGGTTATTGAGCAACGCGCCGACGATCCTTGGGCTGGATGGTAGCCAGAAGATGAGCAAGAGCCGCAACAACTCGATTGCGCTCAAGGCGACCGAGGATGAGACGGCGAAGATTATCAAAACGGCGAAGACGGATTCAGAGCGGCTTATTACTTATGAGAAGGAGCGTAGGCCGGAGGTGGCTAATCTGCTGGAGATTGCCTCTTATGCCAGCGGGGTTTCTCCTGAAAAGATTGCTCAGGATATTGGAGAAGGCGGAGCCGGGAGACTGAAAGCCTTTTTGACCGAAAGCCTCAATAGCTTCCTCAAGCCGTTGCGCACGCGGCGCGCCGACTTGGAGAAGGATATGGGGCAAGTTCATGGGGCTCTGCGCAGAGGCATCGACAAGGCTCGCGATGTGGGGGCGCAAACCTTGCGGGAGGTTCGCAAGGCGATGAATATGTATGATTATTTGGGATAGGAAGGGTTGTTAAGAAAATAAATGGGATCCCCGCCTTCGCGGGGATGACGGTTATTTTGTTTGAACGGATATTGCTCTATTTAGTCGTTTGAAGGGTTTGTCATGATTTCTATGTCTGTTTTGAATGGCGGGATTACTGAGGAAAATATTGAGCTTTCGGTCAATGTCTTGTTCATATTGGCGGGAGCAACATCTGTGGGCCATGGAGCTTGTTGGGTTGTTCGTGAGAATGAGGTTCTCCGCGAGAGAACCAAGCGCGTGACTAAGCAGGTGTCAGAGTTTTGGGGTAGGCACAAGAAACCCCCTAAGTTGAGGCCAACCGCCCCGATCCTTCGCATCTAAATCATCGATTTTGTTGTGGCGGAACCGGGCGGGCGTTCTATACTTGTTCTATGGTTCGCTCTGCTCCATCGCTTTTTGAGACTTCGGCTGGCCGCCCTTTGGCGGACAGGCTTAGGCCACGTTCGCTTGATGAGGTCGTGGGGCAGGATCACCTTTTAAGGCCAGAGGCTCCTATCGGCAGGATGGTGGCGGCGAAGCGATTGGCCTCGATGATCCTTTGGGGGCCTCCGGGGTGCGGGAAGACGACGATTGCGCGACTTCTGGCTGATGCGACGGAGCTTTATTTCGAGCCGGTGTCGGCGGTGGCATCCGGTGTTGCGGAGTTGCGGAAGATTTTTGAGGCGGCGGCGGCTCGACGGGAGACTGGGCAAGGGACGCTGCTTTTCGTGGACGAAATTCATCGGTTCAATCGGGGACAGCAGGATGTTTTGCTGCCCTATGTTGAGGATGGCACTGTCACGCTGGTGGGTGCTACGACGGAGAACCCATCGTTTGAGCTTAACGGCGCTTTGCTGTCTCGGTGTCAGGTTTTGGTGCTGAACCGGCTGGACGATGCGGCTCTTGAGCTTTTGCTCGCCCGCGTGGAAGAGGATGCCAAGAGGCCCCTGCCCCTTAACGGCGATGCGCGCGCGGCTCTCAAGGCTATGGCGGATGGGGATGGGCGGTATTTGCTCGTTATGGGCGAAGAACTGCTTTCTCTGCCTGAGGGCAAGCGGCTTGATCCGGCGGAGCTGGCGACGTTTGTGCAGCGGCGGCGGCCTCTTTATGACAAGGCTCAGGAGAGCCATTACAATCTCATTAGCGCTTTGCATAAGTCGCTTCGTGGGTCGGATTGCGACGCGGCTTTGTATTGGTTTGCGCGAATGCTGGCGGGAGGGGAAGAGCCCCGGTATATCGCGCGGCGTTTGACGCGATTTGCGAGCGAGGATGTGGGGCTGGCCGATCCTCAGGCTTTGCCGCTCGCGCTGGCGGCTTGGCAGGCTTATGAGCGGATGGGAAGCCCGGAGGGTGAGCTTTGTTTGGCGGAGTTGGTGATTTATCTCGCGACGGCTCCTAAATCGAATGCGGCGTATGTCGCGTTGGGGGCGGCACAAAGGGCGGCGAAGGAATACGGGTCGTTGATGCCGCCGAAGCATATTTTGAACGCGCCTACGAAGATGATGAAGGAGCTTGGGTACAGCGAGGGGTATGAGTACGACCATGACGCGGCTGAGGGGTTTTCGGGGCAGAATTATTTTCCGGACAACATGAAGCGGCAGGAGTTTTATCGGCCTGTCGAGCGGGGGTTTGAGAGGGAGATTAAGAAGCGGCTGGAGTATTGGGGGGAGTTGAGGAGGAAGAAGAGCGCGGAGGCATGAGCGCTTTTCGGTATATCGGTATATGATGAGTCTTATGCTGCGCGGACGCGCAGCGCTGGATTCCGGCTTTCGCCGGAATGACGATTGGGGTGGAGCTAGGGTTACGGAAGTTCGAACACTGTTCACGACTATTGAGCGGGATTACGGCTTTAGGCATCGATTCCGGCCCTGCCCCTTTTCCTTGCAATGCCTCTCCTTTCTATCTAAAAATGCTTGAAATGCTTTGTTTTAAGGGGACATCTCGATGGCCGCGTACCAATATATTTATGTGATGAAAGGACTCTCGAAGGCTTGGCCGGGGGGGAAGAAGGTTTTGGAGGATGTTTGGCTGTCCTTTTATCCGGATGCCAAGATTGGGGTGTTGGGGCCGAATGGCGCGGGCAAGTCTACGCTGCTTAAGATTATGGCGGGGATGGATACCGATTATTCGGGCGAGGCTTGGGTGGCGGAGGGCGCTACCGTGGGGTATTTGCCTCAGGAGCCGCAGCTTGATCCGAAGCTGACCGTTTTGGAAAACGTTATGGCGGGGCTGGGGGAGAAGAAGGCCCTGCTCGACGGGTTTGACGAGGTTAGCAACAAGCTTGGCGAAGTCGAAGACCCGGACGAAATGCAGAAGCTCATTGATGAGCAAGCGGCGCTTCAGGAAAAAATCGAGGCGGGGAACCTTTGGGATTTGAACAGGTCTATCGAGATTGCGCTCGATGCGTTGCGGTGCCCTCCTCCTGATGGCGAGGTGACGAAGCTTTCGGGCGGGGAAAAGCGCCGCGTGGCGCTGTGCCGGTTGCTTTTGCAGAAGCCGGATTTGCTACTACTTGACGAGCCGACGAACCATTTGGATGCGGAGTCGATTGCCTGGCTTCAGGTGTATTTGAAGGAGTATCCCGGTTCCGTTGTGATGGTGACGCACGATAGGTACTTCCTTGATAACGTGACTGGGTGGATTTTGGAGCTCGATCGGGCGAAGGGCATTCCTTACGAAGGCAACTACACCTCTTGGCTTGAGCAGAAGCAGAAGCGGCTTGAGCA
This sequence comes from uncultured Rhodospirillaceae bacterium, assembly GCA_964559415.1. Lineage (GTDB taxonomy): Bacteria > Pseudomonadota > Alphaproteobacteria > UBA9219 > UBA9219 > CAIXLI01. The sequence continues at coordinate 1,692 of CAZLIG010000052.1, read as the reverse complement.
GGAATCGCGTGAGGAGACTGGGCGGCAGAAGACCCTGGCTCGCGAATTGGAGTGGGTCAGGCAGTCGCCGAAGGCGCGGCAGGCCAAGAGCAAGGCGCGTATTACCGCTTATGAGAACCTTTTGGCGCAGAGCACGGAAGCTTCGGCGGATACAGCGCAGATTGTCATTCCGACACCGCCGAGGCTTGGGAATACGGTTATCGATGCGGATCATTTGCGGAAGTCTTACGGCAACCGGCTGCTGATTGACGATCTGTCGTTCAAGCTGCCTCCGGGCGGCGTGGTTGGCATTATGGGGCCGAACGGCGCGGGCAAGTCTACGCTATTCAAGATGATTACGGGGCAAGAGAAGCCCGATGGCGGGACTATCAAGATTGGCGATACCGTGAAGCTCGGGTATGTCGATCAGAGCCGCGACACGCTTCGGAATGAGAAGACGGTTTGGGAAGAGATTTCGGACGGGCTGGACATTATCGACCTTGGGAAGAAGACGATGCCTAGCCGCGCTTATGTGGCGGCGTTCGGGTTTAAGGGCGTTGATCAACAGAAGAAGGTTGGCGTGCTTTCGGGCGGCGAACGGAACCGCGTGCATATGGCGAAGATGCTGAAGTCGGGGGCGAACGTTTTGCTGCTTGACGAGCCTTCGAACGATTTGGATGTCGATACGTTGCGCGCTTTGGAAGATGCGATTGTGGCGTTTCCCGGCTGCGTTTGCGTGATTACGCACGATCGGTGGTTTATGGATCGCGTGGCTACGCATATCCTCGCGTTTGAGGGGGATAGTCAGGTTTGCTGGTTCGAGGGGAACTATCAGGACTACGAGGCCGACAGGCATCGGAGACTGGGGGCTGAGGCGGATCAGCCGCACCGGATTAAGTATAAGCCGTTGGAGAGGAAGTAAGGGGGGATTCGGGATTCAGGATTTGGGATTCGGTAAAAACACGGTAAAAGAGCGTCATGTTGCTTTTCCGGGATGTCTCTTTGTTCCCTTATTGAGTCTTTGCCTCGCAGACGCTCGGCGCTGGATTCCGGCTTTCGCCGGAATGACGAGAGGGAAGGCTGGATTAGTTGGCTAAAAGCTCGAAGAGCTTGCGGGACAACGCGCTAGGGTCGCCGTGGATTTCGAGGATTTTTAGGCGAGATGTTTCACCGGATTTTATTGCGATTTGGCGTTTGTTGACGCCGCATTCCTCGGCGAGGCGGTCGATTAGAGCTTTGTTGGCTTTGCCCTCTTGGGCGTCGGCGGAGATGGAAATTTCTATGGCGCGTTTGCCGTTGCCGATGTCTACCACACGGATTGCTTTGGCGCGGGACTGGCTCGGTTTGGCTCGGACGGTTAGGCGGAGGCCGGTGGGGGTTCGGGTGATAATATCGGAGAAGGTTTCTTCGGGCATCAGTTTGGCTGTTTTCCACAAAGAGTCTTTTGCCGCGCAGACGCGCGGGGCTGGATCCCGGCTTTCGCCGGGATGACGACTTTAATTCTATACAAGTTTGCGGGCAAGGATGACGTCGCGGTCGGGGATTACGCCTTTGATTTGGTCGTTTTCGCCAACTATCGGCAGGGCGCGAAAGCCGTAGTGGTTGAACATTTTTACGGCACCGGCTACCGTGTCTTCCTCGCCCAGCGTCACGACGTTGGCGACCATGATATCGCCGAGGTGCTGTTCCGGCTCTGCTTGCAGAAGCTCCTTG
>CAZLIG010000051.1:5284-11680 GCA_964559415.1 uncultured Rhodospirillaceae bacterium | reverse complement strand
ATACTATTTATCAGTAGCTTGGTGGCTAGTTTTGTGGAAGGTAACGTCTTGTTTAAAAGTGATGTTCTGATCACGAAAACAGGATACAACTCGGGAATAGTTGTAACTGATCAAACTTGGTTTAACGACATAGCCGATGAATATCTTATTTCCACCATAGAATAGCGACGCGCCGTTATTGCCGACGCCATAGTCATTAAACCCAAGCCCGATATGATAGTTTGAAGCACCGCCCGCCCCATAAATGCGCAAAGTGTCAACGTTGACTCCGGACGAGGTTACGACAAGCCTCTGAGCAGGCGTGGCCGTCCCAACCCCAACATTCCCATTTTTCAGAACCGTAACCGCATTTGCCTTATTGGCAGAATCCGCCCCAATACCAATTTCGAATATCGGATCCGTCGCAACCCAAGAACCCGCCGTCCCCCCGCCAACGTTATACCGTCCAATCACCGTCTCGCCATACGACGCAGCCGTCGAATAGGGTCCGATTGCGGTGCTATAGGCCCCGCTTGCTGTTGAATATCCTCCCAAAGCAACGGCATAGTTGCCACTCGCATTTACATAACCACCCGCCGCAACGCTGTAGCTGCCCGACGAAACGGCATTTCCTAAAGCGATACTGTAATTTCCGGTCGCTTTGACATTCTCCCCCAAGCCTATTGAAACATAGCCGATATTGCCATCGCTCCATTGCGAAGCATCTGTAATACCGGCACGCAAAGCAGCCTTTCTCGGATAAAAAAACATCCTGGAAATGCCGTTTGTGGCATACGCCGCCGGTAGACTTGCACCCGAATTATACGCGCCCTCCACCTCGAATAATCCGCCAGAAACCTGCAACGAGGATGCAGGTGCATTCGTCCCAATCCCCACATATCCCAACGCCTCATAAATCGCAGAATCCCCAATCGTGCTGGCATCGGTAAACTTAGCGACATAATTTGGCGTCCCCGCCCCAAAAACGTTCCCGCTTCCCGACCCCGACGCAAAAGTTATCCAGCTCGTTCCGTTACACAACTGCAACTCGCCCGCCGCGCTGTATTGAATACTCCCCGCCGTGTTCACTCCGCAGGCCCCCGCCGCGAGCATAATAGGCCCGTTAACATGCAACGTCTGAAGCGGGTTCGTCGTCCCAATCCCGACATTACCCGTCGTGTAATAAATGTTACTCCCCGATGTAACCCATTGAGTAGTTGTAGCCGTAACCAGCGACTGCCACGAAGGCGTCGCGCCCGCATAAATCTCGAAGGCGTTGTTTGTAGTATTATAGCGTATCATGCCCACCGTCGGCGTCGCCGGCTGCTGTCCCGCCGTCCCCACCGGCACGACAAGGGCATCGTTCCCCCGCCCGAGATCAAGCGTCGCACGCGCAGGTGAGCTGGACCCAATAGTCAACCCATTCGCATCCCACACCCCTTCAATAGTGCCATTAATGGTGAAGGTAATGACGTTCGATGCAAGCGCGATGGAGTCCGAATCCTCATCGCTCAAAGTGTCCGGATATACATTAGCAACGGCAATGACCCGCCCAAATTGATCAACCTGCACGGTGTTATATGTCCCAGCCGGATCGCCCGACCCGAAGACGACCGGAAGCCGCCCGACTGGCAGCGTCCCCATCGTGAGGTTGCTCGCATCCCTGACGCCCAAATACCCAAGCAATCCATCCAGAGTATTGCTCGCGCTATATCCCGTGCCGCCATGCTCGATCGAAACGACGCCGATAGAATTCGAAAGATTTGCGCCACCCCCGGCAACGCCGTTGATGGTCCCAATCACCGTTAAATTGCCGCCGATTGTAGCATCGCCGGAGCCACTGATACTTGTGGCGTTAACCGCCCCATAGGAGGACGCTGTAACATTCCCCAACGTTGTATCGCCCGCGCTCAAAGCCGCCAACGTGGTGCTTCCGGTCACGGTCAGAGACCCCGAGTCGTTAATGCTCGTCGCGTTAACGGCGCCATAAGAACTCGCCGTAATATTGTTCGCATTCATATTGCCGGCCTGATCGACCGCCCACGGATAAGACACCGGCGTGCCGGAACTCGGCGTGCCGACCGAAAGATAAGGGACGCTCGAAGTCGTAGACAAAACGGTGGTCGCAATATGAACGGCGCCAAAAGTATTCAACGAAGCCGAAGAAGTCGCCGAAGAAGAACCAATTGTGACAGTGCTCCCGATAGCGACTGTCCCGGCTATCGTCGCATTGCCTGTCGCCGCCACAACGGACAACACAGGCGACCCGATGGGCCCGAGAGACATATTCCCGCTTGCATCGACGTAAAACCCGTTCCCCGACGTTGTAGCAGCAGACAAAGCCCCGGTAAAAGCGCCCGACCGCACGGCTAGATCGCCCGCATTGGTGAGGCTGCTCGACCCGACGGCAAGAGCGCCGCCCGTAATGGTAACATTTCCGGCGCCAAGCGTTACGCTCCCGTTGACAAGCGAAAGGTCCCCGCTTGTCATCGTCACATCGGCGCTTGCCAACGAAACAACCTTATCGGCCCCGGTTAAATTGAGATTGCCCGGAACGGTGAGATTGCCCTCGGCGTCCACAACAACGCCGGTCGCGCTGTACCTGGCTTCCACCGTTCCCGAAGTCCCGACGGCGGTTTGCCAAATCGACGCCCTGTTGGTGGCATTGGGCGTATCGATAAGCTTGGAAAAGTTGCCTGTTGTCGGAGAAGGGTTATTGCCGCAATAAGTATCCGCATGAAATTTTCCGCTCGGCCCTGCCGAAAGAATCTGAAACGCGTTTCCGCTGCTCGTCGGATTGGACCATCGGCAAACGATATAGTAGTGCCCCCAAGGATCGATCTGCTTCGTACCCGAGTCCGCTCTCAGCACGCCGACATCGACGTCTGCGGAATTCTTCAAAAACCCGTCGAGCGTCGGTTGCCCGTCAGGCGGAGAGGGCAGCCTTGAAGCCGTCGCGGCAGAAAGCGGATCGAGCTTTATGGGAACCAGCGGCGTGTTCTCCGGCTTCGGGTCCGTGTCTTCAGGAAAACATGAGCCGTCCGAAACGCTGCTGACGGTCGAAGAAAAACCCGGCGGGCATAATTTCTGCCCATCTTGGCTCAGCACGGAAATCGCAGCCAAGGTATTCGTAGACGCTTCGATATCGTTCCTGACTGCGATGGTACTGCCGAGAACGATATTGTTTTTTATGCTTTGGCTATAGCTGCTGAACAACACGCCCGCGCCGACGCCGATAAGGCCAAGCATGTACAAAATTGGTGCAGCGCCAAAACCTGAGCGCAATCGATTATGGAGAGCCGGGAATAACCCACGGCTAGCGACGAACTTTCTTTTGTTCATTGCCTTGGCTCCACCACCTGAACGGATGTGGGCAAGCGCTGCAGAATGCAGACTTCCACGAATCGCATTTTAGTAGGAAAAGCCTAAGAAATTGCCAAGACTCCGGCAAGGTCGAAAACAGATTACCGAAAATTTTAGAGAATTTTGCCTCAACCCGTCGAAGCAGATCGCAGCCTCTCTATGTAACCCCTCTTAAAAAAAATCTTCCTTCCAAAGTTCCGGAACCGAAAGGAACACCGGCAATGCCTTTTCCATTAATCCAAAAAGCCAATCGCTGCTCACCGCCCCCGGCGTCTAATCCCCACCGTCCGGAGCGCCAAAGGCGCGAACCACGAATCCAGTTGTTTCTCTTCTGGAACCCCGCAGCATCCGAAGAGCCGCAAATTCCCTCTCCGCCGCCCTCGCGGGGGAGAGGGCGGGACCCATCGCTTCGCGATGGGAGGGTGAGGTGGTCCTTGCCAAAGCCGCCACCTCCCCTACCCGCCGGAGAGCAGCTTGTCGATGTCGTCCTGACTAATGGCATTCGTAGGCAACTGAGGCCCGTTCAAAAGCCCCTTCTCGGGATCGGCCTTGTGAATATTCTTCAAGTGATCGCCGCCGCCCGCCCGATGAATTTCATCCCCCATGGCCTTCACGATGGCTTCTACGCGCACATCGATATGCTTAAGCGTCTCGACGACCTTAGTAATGCGCTGTCCGGTAATATCCTGAAAATTGCACGCCTCGAAAATCTTGGTCGTGCAGTTCACAAGCTTCTCATTGATCTCAGGCGTACACTGCGTGGCAACGGCGCTCATTTCGTCGCAAACGTCCATAATGCGATTGGTCGCATCTTCCGTCGCGCCAACGACGGCATCAAGTTCATCCGTCGCGTTCGGAATAAAGCTGGTACTGATATCGTCGGGCTTAATCGAGGCTATCTCGCTCTTGGCTTGCCGGATGTAGCGCGCAAGCTCTTCAAGCTCGGCATAAAACTTGAGATCCGACGATGAAACGTCGCCTTCGAGCGACTGGATCACCTGCCTCACAATGGCAGCGACGTCTTCGGCGCTCAAAGGATTCTTGATAGCCTCATGAGCGGCCTTGATTTCCTTCTGCAACCGGTCTTCGAACTCTTTTGAACTCATAAGGAATCCTCAGAAAGCACCCAGAACCGCCGAGATTTTCTGCTTCAGCGTCTCGGCGTTAAACGGCTTGACGATATAGTTGTTAACGCCGGCTTCCTTGGCGGCAATAACATTCTCGGTTTTGCTCTCGGCGGTAATCATGATGAAAGGCAACCCCTTCAGAGCGCTATCCGCGCGAACTTCCTTGAGAAGCTGAAGTCCCGTCATCGGCTGCATATTCCAGTCCGAAATAATCAGCCCGATCTGCGTCTCGCGCAGAACCTTCAGAGCCATGCTGCCGTCCGTGGCCTGATGCACATTCTTGAACCCAAGCTGCTTAAGCAGGTTCTCAATGATCCTCAGCATCGTCTTGTAGTCGTCCACGATCAGGACGTTCATGTTCATATCGACAGCCATAAAGCACCCGAAAAGAAAGAAAGAAGCGCTTCGATCTATTTGACCCGGTGAGCATCCTAGGGCAGGAAAAATAAAGAAAGGGTTACTGCAGATCGATGTATGCCCCGTAGATCATAGCCCCACCGAACTTTCAACGGAAAATAGTGCGGCGCTACTTGTCATACAACAGCAGGCTGTTGACAGGGAGATTCAGTTTCGCGCGCCCGTTGAGAAATGTAAGCTCAATGACGAACGCGGCCTGAACCACGTCAATGCCGCCCTGACGCGCCAAAGCCGTTGCGGCAGTTGCGGTACCGCCCGTTGCTAAAAGGTCGTCGCAAAGCACCGCCCGCACGCCCGGCTTCACGATCCCTTCCTGCATCTCCATAACGTCTTCGCCATACTCGAGCGTATAGGATCGCGAAATAACCTTTCCCGGCAACTTCCCTTTCTTGCGAATCATCACGAGTCCGAGGCCGAGCTTAGCCGCCAAAGCCGCACTGACAAGAAAACCGCGAGATTCGATTCCGACTAGAATGTCGGCCTTGGCCGACGAAACGATCTCGGCAAGCCTATCAACCGTCTCGCGCCAAGCGGGGCCGTTGGCGAGAAGGGTTCCGACGTCGTAAAATAGAATGCCGGGTTTTGGATAGTCGGGAATCGTGCGAATGCACTCTTTAAGATTTAACAAGGCCAACCCCATTAACTGTTTTGTAACCGGGGGGTAGCGTATACTGTACGGGGTATTTTCTGCAATTAGATTTGTGATTTCGCCATGCCATCCACATTAAGCCAAGCCGACGTTACCCGACTGCTTGAGGAAAAATCTCCGGCAGTGCGCGCCGAACTGGCTGGAAAGCTCGGGGTGGAAATCGACAACCCCGAACTGAATCAGACCGAAACGGCCTTGGCTCAGGATATCTTGCGTATCATGGCAAAGGACGTCGAGGATAGCGTCCGTGTGGCGCTTGCCCAAAACCTGCGCTCGGCCGAAAAGCTGCCGCACGATGTCGCGGTAAAACTGGCCAACGACATAGAAAGCGTCGCCCTCCCGATCCTCGAAAGTTCAAAAGTATTGACGGACACCGACCTCGTCGAGATCGTCCGCAAAGGAGCGCCATCAAAGCAGGAAGTCGTGGCGGGCCGCGTCGATGTTTCTGAAACCGTTGCGGAAGCCCTCGTCGACCATGGCGGCGAAAAAGTCGTCGCCAAGCTCATGGATAACGCCACGGCGAAGATCACCGAAAAAAGCCTGACCAAAGCTGTCGAGCGTTTCGAAAAGAGCGACATCGTCAAGGAAAAGATCGTCAAGCGCCCCACCTTGCCGCCTGCGGTCACGGAGCGCCTTGTGACACTGGTCGCGGATAATATGCGCGACTACCTCGTCTCGCATCACCAAGTGTCGCCGTCCATCGCCGCCGACATCGTGATGCAAAGCCGCGAGCGCGCAGTCGTCGGCCTCACGGGAAAATCGACGATCGAAGAACTCGAAAAGATGATCGTCCAAATGCACGCGAACGAACGCCTGACCCCGTCCGTTATCGTCCGCGCACTCTGCATGGGCGACATCACG
>CAZLIG010000051.1:4713-5274 GCA_964559415.1 uncultured Rhodospirillaceae bacterium | reverse complement strand
GTGGCCGTTCTCGCCAACATCCCGTTGGTCAACGCGCGCATCCTTATCCATGACGCAGGACAGCTCGGATTAAAGTCTCTCTACGAACGGGCCAAGCTGCCGCCGGAACTCCTGTTCGTCGTGCGCGCCGCCGTCGATGTGCTCCACGAAACCGAAATGGACGGCAATCCCCACGACCTCGAACGCTACCGCGCACGCGCTATTGAACGCATCCTCACCAAGTGCGAAACGATGGAGGGCGAAAACGTCGATTATCTTTTGAACAAGCTCGGAGACGTTTTAAGAATTTCCAAGTAGCTTCATAGGCTTAACCAACAAAATACACCCCCTGAAATCGCAAAAAACTCAATTTGCCCCAGCTACGGTTTATAATGGACCTTTTTTTTATGAACCGCAGTTCATTTTTCGGCGCATTTCTTGAGTTGCAGCTAATAAATGAGCTACAGCTAATATTTCGCGCTTCCGCACAACTTAAACCTTTGCAAGAAATAGCTTCTGCACGCTCAGTTCTTGCGTCAATTCGGGATGAAACGTCGCAGCCATATGGCGTCCCTGCTCGAC
>CAZLIG010000051.1:0-4703 GCA_964559415.1 uncultured Rhodospirillaceae bacterium | reverse complement strand
CTCCCGGCCCCACCCTTCGGATGATCGGCGCGCGAATGAATACCGCTTCCATCTCGTTGCAACCGGTCCGCTTGCAGAAATCGGGTTCTGGCTTTATGTGCGCAATCGAGCTTTCGTTCTGACGTCCATAAGCATTGCGCTCAACAACCATATCCATCGCACCGAGGCTCTCCTGCCCGGGATTAGTCACTTCCGTGGCCAAAAGAATGGCACCCGCGCAAGTCCCGAAAATCGGCTTCTTCTGCGCAAACGCGCGCAACGAATCCATCATATTGTCGTAGCTAAGCAGCTTAAGCATCGTCGTGCTCTCGCCGCCCGGAATAACAAGCCCACCGATTTCATCAAACTGTACGGCATCGCGAATTTCCACAACCGAAGCTCCTGCCCGCTCAAGCGCGCCAGCATGAGCCGCAAAATCTCCTTGAAGCGCCAAAACGCCAACTTTTTTCTGCGAACCATTTTTCATTTTTATCAGTCCTCAAAAACTAGCCGATCCAAACAAAGGATCGGCGCAAACGCCGTACCATCGGTTCGTCCGCTTGGGCATCTCGCCCCAAGCGCTATTTCTGAGGAGACTCGGCTTGCCCAACCGACGCATCGGGCACCAGGATGGGAGAAACGCTGACTTGACGCTCGACCGGCCAAAGAGAAACCCGAAGCCCGAGCGCCGCAGTCGTGGGGCGATCGACAAACACGAAATAGATGAGGCTGAGTCCCACAATAATGGTCGCAAGAACAATCAGCGCGCGCGTGGCTAAATCGAAAAACAAGCCGAAAACCCGAGATGTCGCTGCGCCGCTGCGAATCCATCTTCCCGCGATCCAGATATCGCAGATATCTCTGATGAAAAAGAAAAGCAGCGAAAGCCAAGTGAGAAAAAAGAACGGCGAAGCAACGCCGAAAAAGAACATCTTTTGCTGAAAGAAAATCAGCGCGAACAATATCATGAGCGTTGCAACAGACCCGGCCAAGGCCACGACTCTCACAGATATATCTTTCTCCCAAAGCGACTGGAAAAAAGCGCGTATCTGCCGTGCGATCCAAGTCTCGCTCGGTAACGTATCGCTCATGTTTGCCATCTCTTCATCCTCTATAGGCAACTACTCTACCTCTTCCAAGCTGTTGGCATATGAACGCGAGAATCGCCCAGAAAAGACATCTTTTCGCGCAACAGCGCCAAAGTCAATGGCCCGGATAAAGCACCAGAGCCAACATCCTTCCGCCCCCCCAAGAAATCCTTACCAACCACGGGTTTGCAGCTTCTGCCATTCGGGAATCGTGGCGATGTCGATCCCTGGCATCGGCTCGCCCAAGTCGCGACTGACCTCAAGAAGCTTTTTGGGGTCTTCAAAATTCTTTGCCGCCTGAACAATGGCAACGGCCCGCGCCTGAGGATCGGCCGATTTGAAGATGCCTGAGCCAACGAAGACCGCCTGAGCGCCAAGCTGCATCACAAGAGCGGCGTCAGCAGGAGTTGCAATCCCTCCTGCGGAGAAATTCGGAACCGGAAGCATCCCATGCTCTGCGACCCACTCCACGAGTTCAAGCGGAGCCTGAAGTTCCTTGGCCTCATGAGCCAATTCTTCCTTGCCCACCCGTGTCAGGCGCTTCATATCCTTCATGATCGCACGCATATGCCGGACGGCTTCGACAACATTGCCTGACCCCGCCTCGCCTTTCGTGCGAATCATGGCCGCGCCTTCGGCAACACGACGAAGAGCCTCGCCAAGATTCCTCGCACCGCACACAAACGGGGTTTTGAATGAGTTTTTGTCAATGTGATGTTCTTCGTCGGCGGGTGTAAGAACCTCGCTTTCGTCAATGTAGTCAACCCCAAGCGCCTCAAGGATGCGCGCCTCGGTAAAATGGCCAATGCGGGCCTTCGCCATCACCGGAATCGACACAGTCTTCATGATTTCGTCGATAACTTTGATGTTCGCCATGCGTGCGACGCCGCCTTCCTTGCGAATATCCGACGGTACGCGCTCAAGCGCCATCACGGCTACCGCCCCAGCCTTCTCCGCGATGCGGGCTTGCTCGGCGTTGGTAACGTCCATAATGACCCCGCCCTTTAGCATTTCTGCCAGGCCGACCTTGAGACGAAACTTCTCGCTTGAAAACTGAAACATCTAGATATCTCCCGAAAAACGCATATGCGACACATATATAAGTGCGTTAGGCCGCGCCCGCAAGACTTCGTTTAGATGCCGTTCTACTGCATTTTAACCTCTTAACCCAATACTTATGGTGATTTTTGCGCAGCGGAGCGAGGCGTCGGCTTTGCAAGCTTCTTCTTGGCGGGGTTTTTTTTGGCTTCCGGCTTTTTCGTGACCCTTTTTGCCGAGGCTTTCGCCGTAGCCGATTTTGATTTCACCGACGCGGACGCAGGCGATTTCTTGGCGGCGTTTTTGAGAGTAGCCGCAGCGTTTTTTGCCTCCGTTTTCTTGGTCTCCGCCTTCTTGACCTCAAGCTTCTTTGTGGCCGCTTTCTTAACCTCGGCCTTGATTTCCGGATCGGGAAGACCGCAAGCTTTCGTGATGGCGCTATAGGCTTGCGGAGCGCCAGTCAGAGAAAACTGCTCGGTAAACGTTGGAGCTTTGCCCTGAGCAGCAATGGCAGAGACGCTTGCCAACTTCGCCGTGCGGAGGGCCGAAGCGATTTTGTGATCGGTCATAGCCTCACGAGCCCAAGCAGTGTCCCTCGCCGAGAAGAGGTCGAATGTCTCCTTACCGATTTTGAGCGAAGCACCGTGTTTGGAATCGAGTTGAACTCCCGCGCCGAAACTAAACACGTCGCTGCTGCCTTCGGTAGGACGATGCGTAATCATGAGGTAACGAACACGCTGGTTTTTCCCCTCGCCGAGCACCTTCATGGTGGTCATGTAGCAAACATTCTGCCCTCCTTCCTCGCTGGAGTAAGCGCGCCAAACCCCAAACGTGCCGAGTTCTTTTTCTTTGGCGTGTGCAGGAACCGAAAAAAGAATAACGCTAAGAACTGCTGCAAGAGCAAGCGGTGAAAACCGATATATGAGTGGAAGCAATCTCATGGCACGGATTTTTCAGTCGCGCCCCCCTGTACGGTCTCCACACCTTTTGAAGGCATAGCCGGAGCAACCACAGGATTCAAAATGGGGGCAAGAGCTTTAAGCATCTGGGCGGAAAGAGCGCTGGTGAACACGTAACTCTCTGCATCTTCGCCCGCAACATGAGCCGTAATTGTGCCGAAAAAACGGTCGCCAATATAGAAAACAAATGTACCGGTCCTGTTAACGACGCGCGATGAGATAAGCCGCCCCCCTGCCCCGTATTCATCATAACGATGATCCCCTGTGCCGGTCTTGCCTCCAACGGAAAGATCGTTCCCCTCGCCATCTTTGTAAACACCCTTAAGGCGCTGAGCGGTGCCCTTTTGAACCACCTCGGCCATAATCTCTCTCATCACTCGGCAAATCTCAGGCGCAAGAACTTCCTGAGGATGCTTTTGCGGATCAAGTTTAAACAGCGTCTGGTACGGGGTGTTTTTTCCGAATTCCAAAGCTTCGAACCGCTGAACAGGCATTCTCTTTCCGTCACTCATGATAATGCCGACAAGTTCGGCAAGAGCTCCCGGTCGGTCTGCAGAGCTGCCGATTGCTGTGGCAAAGCTAGAAACAAGGCGATCGAAGGGATATCCAACGCGCTTCCAACGCTTTTGAATGCGCGTAAAAGCGTCCTCTTCGAGAATGATACGGATGCGAGTATTCTGCGCCCGAGTGCTGGCCTTATAGAGCCACGCGTAGCTCTCGATGCGAACGGAGCGGCTCGCCTCGAGCAACTCCCGCGTCGCAGCTTTGGGATTCTTATGCCAATAGGCGACAAGCCAAAGCTCCATCGGGTTGACCCCCGAAAGGTAAGCGCGGTCTTCAAGCGAAAACTTTTCGACGGCATAAGAGTCGTAAAGCTTCCAAAGGCGCGCATCCGATACGGGCGTCGAACTCCGCTGGCTCTTCATGAAGAGGGCATAAGTCTCAAAGTCGGCTTCGGGCGCAAGCGAACGAAAGACAACCGTGCGCGCGACATTGCCTTTATGCGCATGGGCCAAAATCTTTTCAACGCGCTGGGTTTGAGTAAGGTCGCTGAAATCTGAAATATAACGATTTAGATAAACGCGTCCCTCCTCGTCGGCGAACCGCTCAAGGTACTCCTGCCGAACGGGATTTCCATCGTCGTTGAGCAGCTCATCCTTAGTAAGGGGTTCCTGCGCAATGGTATAGTTCACGATATCGCGCATCAAGCGTATAAAAACGAGGTTGACCGAATGCCGAAATGCTTCGTGCAGATCCATCACCTGCGAATCTTCCTTCCTCTCGAAGTTATGGAAGGTGTGCTCGCCACTGCCTGTGAAAAAAACCTCGCCGGGATTGGCCGAATATTTTCGATCAAGCGATGCCCTAAGCATTTCCTCAACATTGGAATCGGGATGAGCGCTCAGATAGGCCAAAGCCCAATCCGTAAGCCTATCTGGTGCTTCTTCCTTTAGATCGGCAAGATCATCGACATCAAGGCCCGCATACCGACGGTGAAGCTCCGCAATAATCTCCAAATAAGTTACGAGCGTGCGCAGCTTCGCCGTAGACCCCAAATCAAGCTTCATCCCCTCGTTCATATCGAATGGGCCGCCGATATTATCAGCTTGCAAACGCAGCTTGTTGCTGTTCTCCGTTC